>DPPH01000001.1 GCA_003539375.1 Clostridiales bacterium | reverse complement strand
CAAAGACATGCCAACGGAGAACAGGCAGTGAGAGGAGCTACAGTACTTGCATCTATTACCGGTAATGTAGGAAAATACGGAGGATGGGCAGCTGGACCCGGATATCATGCTGAATTTGCAGTAGAAGGTATCCCATATAAAAACAATATAAAGGATAAAATTCCAGTGTTCACATGGATAGATGAAGTAGAAAAAGGAAACATAAAGTTCATAGGAAATTTTGCAGGTAATTGTCTAATAAACCAGCATTCAGATATAAATAGAACTAAAGAAATATTAAAAGATGAGAATTTGTGTGAGTTTATTCTTACTACAGAGCATTTTATGACATCATCAGCAGAATATTCAGACTTAATTCTCCCGGGAGATGACTTTCTAGAAAGAGATGATATAGTTACCGCATGGGGAGTTACAGATTATGCCTTTTTCCAAAACAAGGTAGTAGAACCGGAACACGAAAGAAAACTGGGATATGACTGGATTCTCGAACTATCTAAAAGGTTAGGAGTAGAAGAAGAATTTTCTCAAGGTCGAACCTATGAAGATTGGCTTAAATACATAGTAGATAAAACTAGAGATAGACATAAGGACTTTCCAACATACGAAGAATTCAAAAACCAGGTATTATATGAAAAAGGTAGAGATAGGACTTATGTGGCCTTTGAAAAACAAATTAAAGACTTCGATAACAATAAATTCCCAACACCTTCTGGCAAGATAGAGATATTTTCAAAAAGACTTTACGACATGAAAAACCCGGAAATACCGGCCATACCTAAATATGTAAAGACCTGGGAAGGGCCGGAAGACGAGTTGAGAGAAAAGTATCCTATACAACTATTTGGATGGCACAGCAAAAAAAGCGTAAACTCTATATTTAACAACTTTAATGAAGAGACTATGGGAGACTTAGGAAAACATAGATTGTGGATAAATAAAGAAGATGCAGAAGATAGAAATATAAAAAATGGGGACAAGGTAAAGGTATATAACGATAGGGGACAACTAGTCATAGAAGCAAGGGTTACAGATAAGATCATGAAAGGTGTAGGTGCTATGCCTCAAGGAGGCTGGTACAAACCTGATGAAAAAGGACTGGATAAAGGAGCTAACATCAATGTGCTTACAAAACAACATCCTACCCCTTTAGCCAAAGGAAATCCACAGCATACTAACCTGGTAGAAGTCGAAAAATATTAAAAATAAGTAATTAATGGAACAAATTTACACTCCAATTTGTCTAAGTAAATAGGAGGCGGTTTAAATGAAAAAGATTTTCACAGTGCTTCTGATAGGTGTACTGGTATTTAATCTAGGAGCTTGTACCGTACAGGAACCGGAAGTTGAAATTAACGAAGAAGAAATAAGTGAAGGTGTTACAGATAGCAACTCTAAATTTGCAGTAGATATATTTAAAGAACTAAACGGTAAAGATTTGGAAAACAATGTGTTTATTTCTCCATTTAGCATATCAACAGCTCTAACTATGACTTACAACGGAGCAGTAGGGGAAACAAAAGAAGAAATGGAAGAAGCTCTAAGGTATAGAAATATAGAGATAGAAGAAGTAAATAATACCTATAAAAATCTAATACCTTATTTATCAAATGTAGATAAAGACGTAGAAGTAGATATCAGCAACTCCATATGGTACAGAGAAGGAGAAGCAATAAAAGAAGAATTTCTATCTACCAATACTGATGTATTCGATGCAAAGGTGGAAGGAGTAGATTTTACTAATCCTGATACAGTAGACACGATAAACGGTTGGATAGAGGAATCAACAAAGGGAAAAATAGAAAAAATGCTTGATGCTCCCCTTCCTGGAGATGTAGTAATGTACCTAATCAATGCAGTATACTTTAAAGGTACATGGAAATATGAATTTGACGAAGAAGATACCTATGACGGTTTGTTTACAGATATAAACGGAAATGAACAGGAAGTAAAAATGATGAGTAGACAAACGGACAGTTTATATGGTGAAGGTGAAGACTATAAGACGGTAAAACTTCCTTATGGAAATGAAAAAGTATCTATGTACTTTGTTCTACCAACAGAAGGAACTATCAATGACTTAATAGATACTTTAAACAAAGAAAAATTAGATGAAATCAAAAACAGTGTAGCGGGCCAGGAAGATTTTTTAATTCAAATACCAAGATTTAAATTAGAATACGGTATAAAAGAAATAAGCGAATCCTTAAAGAATATGGGAATGCCGACAGCATTTTCGCCAGAAGCGGATTTTTCCAATATAAGAGAAGGCTTATTTATAAGCAGAGTACTACATAAAGCTGTAGTTGAAGTAAATGAACAGGGAAGCGAAGCTGCAGCAGCAACTGTAGTCGAAATGGTAGAAAGTGCTATGCCTGAAGAGAAAAACTTTATAGCAGACAGACCTTTTGTTTTTTTCATAGCTGAGGAAGATACTGGAACAGTACTTTTCTTAGGAAAATATGCTACGGTAGAGTAAAGATTAAATATTAATTATTTAGAATTTATTCACTCTGATGAGGTAAAGAGAGAAGTTATTAAATGAAGGCACCTTATGAGAGAATTTATAGAAGTACAGAAAAAGTGAAAAAGCTTTATACGAGACACTGTTTTGCTTGCAAAACGAATTTGGCGAGTAGCTTTAAGCGTTTCTTGTTACTTCTAAATTCTGAATACTGGTAACTGAATTAATAACTTCTCCTAAAAAAAATGAAAAATCTATATAATTTATCTACAGAGCACAAAAAAGTGCTCTTTTTTTAAAATTCTTCATCATTCTCTACTAAGTCTTTCATTGTTTTTCCATCTTCTCTTGCTGCA
>DPPH01000139.1 GCA_003539375.1 Clostridiales bacterium | reverse complement strand
GATTTCAACTCACTCCAACCTCCGTAAGGATTTAAATCACCAAATGAGAGGAGTTTAAAGTTGATTAAATCCTTTAAGTAGAGGGAATATGTTAAACTAATTAATATTGTAAAAACAAATATTGTTATTTGAATTGTACTTCTTTTTTTAAGATTCATGTTTTTCTATTCTCAACAAGTTTTTCATTATTTGATTATCTTTGAAGTAAAGTAAAACTTCTTCATCAGTTTTTATAATATATGAATTTTGAATTTCTTCTAATGTTAAATCATAAGTACTACCTTCTTCTGATACTGCAGTGAACTTAGGATTATCATTCCATCTCATACCTGCAGTAAGTAGAACGTCTTCTACAAGTAAACCTTCCATTTCTTCTATATTTTTAGTTCTAACAACTTCCTTCATTTTTTCTGGAAATACTACAGCATCCTTTGTAGTTGAAAAATGGGTCATATGTTTTACATTCATTCCTAATCTAAAATTTGGAGCGATGTTCATTGGTGCATTTTCTCCTTCAGATTTAATGAAGTATCTTTGTCTCACTAAAGAAATTGTTTCATTTTTCATTAAACCGTCAGTTGCAGCCATGGTAAAAAACCCTTTTTTATCTACTATATCAAATTTTGCTAAAATCTTTCCTACTTCTATGGATTTATCTTTACTTCCGTAATATTCGTAGTAGTAAGGTTCGATATCATTAGTTAATGGATCGAACATGTGGACTTTTTCTATATCCTTTGGTGTTATTTCATCGTAAAGATCTATCACGGAAACCATTTTTACCCAGTAGGGACCTAATTGATTTGGCATAGCAACTCTTACGGGTTTTTCCTTTTCATCAATAGGTTCTCCGTTTACTTCCCAAGAAAGTATAACTTCATCTATTTCAAGCATTTCCTTATCTACCATGGTATAGTAGCCATCTCTACCAGTGATACCAATGCCGGCATATTCTCCTAAACCTATACCTTCTTCTTCAAGTAAACTTCTTAAAGTTGGTCCTTTTACCTTCATTTCAGTTTCCGTTCCAGTTGTATTGACTAGTGTTACTGTTCTTTCTACCTGAGGGTAGTCTTTTATTTCTTCTACATCTATTCTTAAACTTCCATCTTCATAGTTTATGGCAAAACTGTTATCATCCTTTTGCCAAATTTCTTGAGGAACTACATCCGGAACGCTGGTCATTTCTATTCCATTATTTAGGTAATTATAGGTTCCCAGGGATGCATTTACTGCATTTACAACGGCTTTTGAACTTATAGTAGCTCCGGTTACTTGAATAATATCTTCTGGATTTTCTTTATCTAGTACGACTAGATTTAAAAATTTATTTCCTTTAATATTTAAGAATCTTTCTAAAAACCAGTTTGACTCTATATGTTCAGCATAATCTAAAGTTTCTTCATGCTGAAGAATTTTAACCTTCTTGATTTCCCCACCACTGTCTAAAGCTGTAAAAACATCTACCGGGCCGTTATATCCAACACAGGTAGATATAAATGCCTTTACTTCCCCATCTATTTCATATGCTCTTAAAACACCTGGAAAATTCAAAGAGATGAACATATCTTCACTTATATCGTCAACTAGATTAACTTCTCCTGCTTCAGGATAGTATTCTTTTACCATTTGTTGTTCTTCTGAAGAAGAATCATTGACAGTAAAAAGCACTGTAACTAAAACTAATGTAAAAACAATAAAGGCTATGTAATATTTTTTATTTTTCATAATTAACCTACTCCACAATTATTTTGTCGATATCCCTAACCCACTGGGGTTTATTTACATCTCCTGGCTCTTTTTGGCCTATTACAAGCTTATAAGGAGGTCCATCTTCAGGGTTGTATTCTTCTCCATTTTCTTTCCAAGCTATAATTACAGGAAGTTTTAGATCCTGATTTGTTTCATCTATATAGTCATTTCTTTTTATTTGTTCCACTGTAAATTCCATACTATATCCATCTACAGCCACTACTTGTATTCCTGTAGCTTCCTCTGAGATAAGTGCTTTCTCTTTCAAAAGATCCCACAATTTTACTCCTGTAAAATCTGTATATTCTGTGGTACCAAAACTATTTAGAGAATAGAATGTACCTGTATAAACAAAGTCCTCCATAGCTTTTAAATCATCTAAGCTTAAAGACAAAGAATTTTCTACATTACCTTCTATTTTCAAAAGGTTGATTTCTTCTTGATTATTTTCTTCATTTTCAGATGAAACTTCTTCAGAGGTTGTATCATCAGAAGATGAATCTTCACTTTCGGAATCTTCTTCAGTTACTTCTTCTCTAGTTTCATCCCGATTTTCATTTTCATCATTTGTTTCTTCTGAATTGTCAGATTCTTCTAAGGCTTTATTTTCTTCGATCTGGTCTTTTTCTGCATCTGTTTTCTTATTTTCAGATTCTTCTAATTCTTTATTGTCTTTTTCATTTTCTTCTTGTTTATCATCTTCACTCAATTCACTACCTTCTTCATCTTCTTGGTCTGAAGAGGTGTCTTCTTCCTGATTTTCAGGAGCATTTACCTCCGGTTCGGGAGAACATCCTGTTATGGATAGGGAGAAAACAATTATTAAAATTAATAAAATACTAAACATTTTATAACTTTTCATGTAAAGTTACCTCCTAAGGAGGGCTAAGCCCTCCTGTAATTAATTACTCAAAAATCTTAACAGCATCACTGCAGATTGAGCTCTTGTTGCTTCGGAACTTCCTTTAAAGCTATTGTCTGGGAATCCTTTTAGTAAACCAGATTTTACAGTTTTAGCTACATATGGTTTTGCCCAAGGGGATACTTGGTCTTTAAATTCTGATAATATTTCTTCAACCTCTTCTTCCGATAATTGAAGGTCTATAATACTTGACAATAGAGAGGATATTTCTTCTCTAGTGATAGGGTTTTGAGGCTTGAAAGTACCGTCATCATATCCCTTAATAATTCCTTGTGATACTGCTGATGAGATATAAGGTGCAAACCAGTCATCAGAAGACACATCATTAAAGTTAGTTTTATCGGGATTAGTTTCTAAACCCAATACTCTAACCATTAAGGCTACAAATTCTCCCCTTGTTATAGAGTCATCAGGTCTAAATTGACCGTCCCTTCCTTTTATGTATCCTAATGTTATCATTTTTTCAACTTCATTTTCCGACCAGTGGGATTTTACATCTTGGAAGGTAGACCTATTTGCTTGAACAGCTCCTCCTCCGTTAGTACCTATCATAAGGTTGTCTTCAGACCAATCTATAAAGTATGCATTGTTCCACTGGTTAGTATTAAATACTGTGCTTCCGTTGTATTTTTCCGTAATATTTCCTATGCCTTCTGATTTTAATACTCCACTTCTTAAAGTTCCTATATAGAAAACATCTTTATCTTTTTTATCTGTTAGGAGAAGTCTAATATCGTCATCTTCACTAATATTCGGATATAAATCTTCTGCTTTATATACTGTTCTTTCATCATTTTTAATATAGTCGATTTCTCCATGGCTAAAGCCTGGAGCATTTCCCGACCTTACTATCCAAACTCCACCATCAGAATCCATAGATATGCTCCTAACCCAGTTCAAATTGAAGTTAGTTTCGTCAAAACCTTCGTAGGTATCTATTGAACCATCTGAGTGTAAATGCTGATAACCACCTATATAAGAGGAGCTACCATCATTATTTTCAACTATGTCAGGATAATATCCAAGCCAGATTCCACCTTCACCATCGGGTTCCAAAGCATCTACAGAGTAAGGTAATAGACCTTCAGCTTCAGTATACAGAGTCCAATTATCTTCAGAGTCAATATATACAGCACCGTTTTTAGCTCCTATCCAAAGACCACCTTTACCATCTAATTCAAGTTCCTGTACGAAGCAGGAAGGTAGTAGGGAATTATCAGTAGTATACTGAGACCATTCATTTCCATCTTTGACTAAAATAGCTTTTGGTTCTGTAGGACTTCCCAAGGTCATCCAGAGTTCACCATTTTCTCTTTGAACTATAGCATATGAGGTGTCTACACTTACCTTTTCTCCCGATAATAAAGTTACCTCTTTTATGTGCGTCCATTTACCTCCAGGACTTCTTACAGAGATGCCACCGTTGTTTGTTCCTATCCAAAGGTTTCCTTCCTTATCATATTCCATGGCCCTAACACTTGCTTCAGTCATTTCTTTTCCAGTACTGTTTTTAAAATCAAGCCAAATTTTTCCTGATTTTTCTTCAGATTGTTCTCCTCCTGGTGATGGTAGTTCTGGTAGGTCTAGTTCCACCACATCTTCTATTTTTGGTTCTTCATATTCTCCCGTTCCTACAACTATGCAATCTACCCATTTTACCCACATAGATTTGCTTTCTTCTACCATAAGTCTTAAAGGACCGTAGGCATTATTGTTTGCATATCCTATGCTGCTTTCATTAGGAACTAAAGGATATCCTTCTCTTGCATAGGCAAGAATTATAGGTTTAGTTTCACCTTTAGAATTTACAACACCCTTAGATACCTGGTCGAAGCTTCTTAGTATTTGGTTATAATTAGCACCGGCAAAAATCCTTATACTAGGAACATCTACTTCTTCTTTTAATTCTACAACTTCAGAAATCAATTCCCATAATAGGATACCTTCATATTCATTTATGCCGTCCCCCGTATAAATATCTCTTACAGAATGATCAAGCATGGATTCTATTTGTCTTAATGTAAAGGTCATAGGTTCTTTAACCTGAGATCCCGTTACTCTTAATACCGGTTGGTCTAGATATTCTTTATATACCCCTTGGTTGTGGTTCCATGTATTACTTTCATCTACTATTTGAGAAGT
>DPPH01000203.1:3019-3969 GCA_003539375.1 Clostridiales bacterium | reverse complement strand
GTTTCAGACTTAATGGCTGCAAATCCAAACAGAAACATTAACTTAATCCATCCTGGAGATGAATTAAGCTTAGTAGTTCCAAAACCATATATTGGTGTAAGAACAAAAGAGATAGCGGTATACGAACAGAAGGTATCCTACGATACGGAGTATGAGAAAGTATCTTGGCTTTATAACGATGAGTATCAAACTAAGCGAAATGGTGAATATGGGTTGGTAGAAGTTAAGGCTGAAATAATAAAAGAAAATGGAATTGAAGTAAGTAGAAATATAGTAGATGAAAACACATTAGAAGAACCGGTAACAGAAATTTTATACAATGGTACAAAAGATCCACCACCAAAGAAAGGTACAGGGTACTTCAATAATCCTTTACCGACAGGATATGTATCTTCTAGATACGGACCTAGATGGTCGGGATTCCACCACGGTATTGATATAGCATCATCTACCGGGACGCCTATAAAGGCTGCCGACGGTGGAGAAGTAATTTATGCCGGATGGTATGGAGATTATGGATACCTTGTAGAGATTGACCACGGTGGAGGCTTTACAACTAGATATGCCCACTGCTCAGCAATATATGTTAGTGCAGGAGAAAAGGTATATCAAGGTAAAACTATAGCAGCAGTAGGAAATACAGGATACAGTACAGGACCTCATGTACACTTCGAAGTAAGAAAATACGGAAGTACGGTAAATCCAGCAGCATATATAGGAACACAATATAGATAAATGAAAACTCAAAAATAGTAGAGAAATCTACTATTTTTATTTTTTAAAAATTCCTCCCGTTGTGTTATAATATAGTTACTAAATGCAGTGAGGGGTACTATGGTAAATGGGAAGAGTGAACCTACTTTAGTTTCAAAGAAGGTTTTATTAAGAGAGTTAGATGTAGAAAAGGATACACCTCAGCTTTTTATAATACTTAAGAATCCAGACATACA
>DPPH01000203.1:1190-2742 GCA_003539375.1 Clostridiales bacterium | reverse complement strand
GACCTGTATTCATGGGCTATTGTAGATGTTGAAACCAGTAAAACTATAGGATTTTATTACTTGTGGAAACCTGTACAGCAGATAGATGGTACGAAGATAATTCCTGCTGAATCCCAGAGATTAGCTAAGCACTGTTGGCGAAAAGGACATATGAAAGAAGCAAGAAAACTTGTTTATAAATTTGCTTTTGAAGAACTTGATGCTCAAGAGATCCATGCTCAGGTATGGAAGAATAATATCAATTCAATTAAATCAATGGAGTACTGTGGTTATAGAAAGTATAAAGAAGAAGAAAAGAGTATTTTGAAATATAATGAAAAATATATTGAATGTCACTACGTATTAAAAAGAGATTATTTTTACAACAGCAGTTTAATAAAAGAAAATTAATGATTTTCTAATATTTGACTAATAAAGGATTAATACTAATATAGTATAAATATATTATAGAAAAAAATAAGAGGTGAAAAAAATGGCAAAGAAGCTTTATAAAAATCCATCTAAGAAAAAAATTGCAGGGGTATGTCAGGGTGTAGCTGAATATTTTGATATAGATCCTACTATAGTTAGAATTTTATGGTTTGTAGTTGCTTGGTTTTACGGAGTTGGAGTTGGAATATATATTTTAATGTGGATTATACTACCAGATAAATCAGAAGTAGCGGATGTATTAGATGAAGAAGATTTAAACAGAAGCAAAGTAAAGGATTTCTACAAAGACGAAAATGAAGACAAAGAAGAATAATTACTAACAAACAAGAAAAAGAATCTGATAAACAATATTGTCAGATTCTTTTTTTCGTTAAAAATGAAATTTAATCTGTAAAATGGTATAATTAAATAATTAAAATAAATGGTGGTAAAATGGATATAAAAGAAAAATATGTATTGACGATAGACTGCGGAACTCAAAGCATAAGAAGTTTAATTTTTGACAGTAGGGGAAATTTAATTATAAAATCAAAAAAGAATTTTCCTGACTATATAAAAGAAAAAGAAAACTGGGTAGAAGCTGAAGCATATATGTTTTGGGATTATTTAATAGATGTAGTAAACGAAACTAGAGGAAAAGAACCGGAAATATTCAAAAAGATAATTGGTGTGTCCCTTACTACTCAAAGAGACTCTGTATTAGTTCTAGACTCTGAATATAAACCCTTAAGAAATGTTATAATGTGGATGGATACTCGAAAAACTAAAAAGCCTAAGAAAATGAAACCCTGGGCTAATTTTTTGCTGTCAATAGTTGGGTTTAAAAGTGTAGCAGAAGAATTTAATAGAGAATGTAAAGCTCACTGGCTTCAAGAAAATGAAAAAGAGATATGGGATAAAACTGAAAAATTTGTCCTTCTATCAACTTATTTAAATTACAAACTTACAGGAGAACTAGTAGACAGCAAGGCTTCAATGATAGGTCATATTCCCTTTGACTACAAAAAACAGGACTGGTCTGGGAAATATGATGTAAAAAGCCAAGTTTTCCAAATAGATAAGACCATGCTGCCGGAGTTGGTTGAACCGGGAGAAACCATCGGTTATATAAGTGAAGAAG
>DPPH01000203.1:0-854 GCA_003539375.1 Clostridiales bacterium | reverse complement strand
TCTCAGGCAACAATTCAAACTACATCCGATAGGTATTTTGAGCTAAGAAGACTTTTTCCTCCCTTTAATGCTGTAAGACCAGGATATTATAATCCGGAAATAAATATATACAGAGGCTACTGGATGGTAAAATGGTTCGAAGAAGAATTTGCTCACGAAGAAATAAAAATCGCTAACGGTGATACTCAAAAGGCCCTAAATCTGTTAAATGGCAAATTAGATAAAATACCTCCCGGCTCTGAAGGTCTTATTTTACAGCCCTTTTGGGGAAAAGAGCTTTTAAGACCGGAAGCAAGGGGTTCGATTATAGGATTTTCCGATAAGCACAAAAAAATACACATATATAAGGCGATAATAGAAGGTATAGGATTTGCCCTCCTGGAAGGCATAGAAAGAATTGAGAGTAAGTCCAAGGTTAAAATGGAGCGTCTTGCAATTTCAGGAGGCGGATCCCAAAGTGATTCAATATGTCAGATATGTGCAGATATATTTGACAGGGAAGTATATAGAGTTCAAACTTATGAAACATCAGGATTAGGAGCGGCTGTAGCGGCATTTGTAGGAGTAAAGGTATATTCGGATTTTGAAGAAGCTATGAAAAATATGATACATTATAATAAAGTATTTAAACCGAAGGAAGAAAATGCTAAAATATATAGAGAAATTGTTAATAGAGGATACAAAAAATTATATAGAAGATTAAAACCTGTATATAAAGAATTAGAAAAAATGCAGGATATTATTTAGTAAAAGAGGGATAATATGAAAAATAAAATACTAGTAGTAGATGATGAAAGACCTATAGCTAATATAATAAAGTACAATTTAGAGCAGGAAAATTTCAATGTTGAAAC
>DPPH01000258.1:825-2594 GCA_003539375.1 Clostridiales bacterium | reverse complement strand
TTTATATCCACATCCATTTTTAGCAATTCTTCAATGTACCTAAATCTATTTTCAAAAATACTTTCTATTACTATGCTATCTCCGTCTACTGTAGATAGTAATACAGTAATAGGTTGCTGTAAATCCGTTGGAAAACCAGGATATGGTAAAGTTTTTATGTTTACAGGTTTTAATTTTTTATTGTAATAAACTCTCAAGGAATCTCCGTACTCTTCAATTCCCATACCCATTTCTTTCAACTTAGCAGTAATGGGTTCCAAGTGTTTTGGTATTACGTTGTTGATTATAACATCACCCTTAGTCAAAGCTGCTGCTATCATATAGGTTCCTGCTTCAACTTGATCTGGAATTACACTATAATTACAGCCGTGTAATTCTTCAACGCCGTTTATTCTTATTACATCTGTTCCTGCTCCTCTAATATCTGCACCCATTGCATTTAAAAAGTTTGCTGCATCAACTACGTGAGGTTCCTTCGCTGCATTTTCTATTATGGTTTTTCCTTCTGCATATACCGCTGCAAGCATTATGTTGATAGTTGCCCCTACGGTTACTACATCTAGATATATTTTATTACCAACTAATCTGTCTGCCTTTACACTTATCAAACCATCTTCTATTGTAAACTCTCCACCTAAAGCTTCCAGGCCTTTTATATGCTGGTCTATAGGTCTTACTCCTATATCGCAACCTCCTGGATAGGAAATAGTAACTTCTTTAAATCTTCCCAATCCTGCACCTAGCAAATAATATGATGCTCTTAATTTTTTAGTTAAACCATTTAACAAATTACACTCTTTAATTCCTCCACCGTCTACAGTAAGGGTTCCTTTTTCAGTGAATTCAACTTCTGCTCCTAGTTTTTTTAATATATCTTTGTAGACTATTACGTCTTTTATTACAGGTAGGTTCTCTACTACGCATTTTTTATCTGAAAGTATTGTACCAGCAATTATAGCCAATGCTGCATTTTTAAAACCGCTGATATTTACCTTGCCTTTTAATCTAGTTCCACCTTCTATTACTAACTTTGTCATAATTCCTTCCTTCTAACATTTTATAAATTTCATAGTATAATAAATAGATAAATATTTCAATACTTATTCTACTTCTGTCAAATATTTAATATTTCCCTTTTCCGTTACTACCTTCCATGTAGGATCCATATTTGCCCTAAGGATGTTCGCCCATCCTTCTACATTTTCATCAGTGTAATAACATATCTCCATATTTGTTATATTAACTCTTTCCTGCAAATTCTCATTCTTAAGTCTTAAGAGAGATTCATAGGCAGAAGTTACTGTTATCATACCTTCTTTTGGTTCTATATTCTTTATAACTTGAGATTCAAATCCAGCTACTCCCTTATTATCCACTATGAATTTATAGTAGTCATTTTCCAAGGGGATTCCTTCATAGTATCTTTTATAGATTATTTCGTACATTTCTTCTCTTTTTATAATTAGGTCAACTTTATAATCACTTAAATCCATCTTTTCTTCTTTTATGTAATTTTCAACAGTTGTTAATGCATCTTCTTCATTTATTTCAAGGTTTCCATTTACATCTCTTATATTATAAATTAATTTTTTATTATTTTCAATTCTTACGAAACTTTCATCACCTTTTTTAAATAAAACACCTTCCAGTACTTCTTCATAGTCTATTCCTAGATAGTATTCTACGTCCTCCCTACCAACAAAATAGTATTCTACTTCTATTAAAGGCATTTTTACTATAGTATCAGGTATTTCAGTATTTAAATAAAT
>DPPH01000258.1:0-517 GCA_003539375.1 Clostridiales bacterium | reverse complement strand
GCTTTATTCCAATTCATAATATCCCTCAGTTTAGATTTTGAATCTCAATTAAATTCCCGGTGATAGCATTAAATATATATCTTTCTTCAGAGGTTTTCATAACCCATACACTACGTATTAGCTGTTCGCTAAGTTTTCTTGACGGATCGTAGTATCCTAAATATACTTCTTCTATGGAATTAAGTATATTATTTTGTATTATTTCTTCATCAGTCAAATCACTGTTATTTTCTTCCATATATATTACTGCTAAAAGTTCTATATTTTCATTCAGTATGTCCAAAGGATTCATTGCTGTTATTTCTTCCATTAGGGAAGGTTCTGCAGAATCTATCACCCTAATAAATCTTTTATATAGTACAACTTCTCCTCCTACTACTTCAATCTCTAAAGCTTTTTCATCCCTAACCTGGCTAAAAATTATAGGTCTATTAAGCATTTTATAGTCAAAGGAAAACCTGTAACCGTAATTTCCATCTATTTGAATACTTTCAACTTGAGAAAGATATGCATTTTC
>DPPH01000273.1:4438-4575 GCA_003539375.1 Clostridiales bacterium | reverse complement strand
TCCGGGGAAGGTGGAGAAGATTTTAGTAGGATAAAAACTAAAGATTCTAAAATAAATATAAATAGTTCAATAAAACAGATAGCATCAGGCAGGTTTGGTGTTACAATAGAATACTTAAACTCTGCTGATGAAATACA
>DPPH01000273.1:2503-4158 GCA_003539375.1 Clostridiales bacterium | reverse complement strand
AGTAAAGTGACAGATTATATAGGTAAAATAAGACATTCCCTTCCAGGGATTGATTTGATTTCACCGCCACCCCATCATGATATATATTCAATTGAAGACTTAGCTCAGCTTATATATGACGCTAAAAATTCTAATAGAGAGGCTAGGATAAGTGTAAAACTAGTATCAAAAGAAGGTGTAGGTACGGTAGCAGCAGGAGTAGCAAAAGCTCACGCCGATATGATTCTAATAAGCGGTCACGACGGAGGAACTGGAGCATCACCCCTATCCTCAATAAAAAATGCCGGAATACCTTGGGAAATAGGATTAAGTGAAACACATCAGGTATTGCTGATGAACAACCTAAGAGGAAAGGTGTCTCTTCAAGTAGATGGACAGCTAAAAACGGCAAGAGATGTAGTTGTAGCATGTCTTTTAGGTGCAGAAGAGTTCAGCTTTTCAACATCTATGCTTGTAACTTTGGGATGTATAATGTGTAGAAATTGCCATAAAAACCAGTGTCCTGTAGGAATAGCTACCCAAAACTTGGATCTCCGAAAGAAATTTAAAGGTAAACCTGAATATTCTATAAATTACATGAAATTTTTAGCAAAAGAGCTAAGAGAGTACATGGCTGATTTGGGATTTAGAAATATAAATGAAATGGTCGGAAGAATAGATAAATTAAAGAAAAAAACTGAAATTATAAGCATTAAGGCTGAAAAAATTGACTTCTCAAAAATTTTATACAAGCCGGATCTGCCAAGTAGAGTAAAAACCTATAAATCAGTAAATCAAAACCATAATCTAGACCAGTGTCTGGACAATAAATTAATTGAAAAGTCGAAATCCTTCTTTATTGACAGAAAAAAAGTAGAAGGAAGTTTTGAGATTAACAACACAAACAGATCTGTAGGAGCCTTGCTAAGCAGCAAAATCATAAAATCCTTTCCTGGTGAAAAAATAAAGGAAGATACTTTAATATTTAAATTTTACGGCACAGCTGGACAAAGTTTTGGAACCTTTACAGTTTCAGGAGTTACACTAAAATTAGAGGGTGATGCCAACGATTTTGTGGCTAAAGGTTTGTCGGGAGGAAAAATAATAATAAAGAAACCTGAAAACAACGACTATGGAAAAAGCATAATTGCAGGTAATACCATACTATACGGAGCTACCGGTGGGGAAGTATATATAAATGGAGTAGTGGGAGAAAGATTTGCTGTTAGAAACAGTGGAGCTTTAGCAGTAGTAGAAGAAGTAGGAAACCACGGTTGCGAATATATGACAGCGGGAGTAGTTGTTATACTCGGGGATGTAGGTAAAAACTTTGCTGCTGGAATGAGTGGAGGTATTGCTTTAGTATTTGATAAGGAAGACAAATTAAAAAATCACTGCAACTCTGAATTAGTAAGCATAGAAAAATTAAACAAAATTGATTTAGAAAAACTAGTATTAATACTCAAAAAACATACAAAATATACAAAAAGCAATGTATCTCAAGAAATGTTAGATAACTGGGATAAATATTCTAAAGCCTTTAAAAAAGTAATACCAATAAAATATAAAAAAGCTTTAATAGAAAAAGATAGATATGAAAAAGTGTATAAAGTTTAACCGAATAAATTGACTTTTAGAGGCTTTTATGCTAACATTTTATTGATTGGATTAAAGTG
>DPPH01000273.1:0-2217 GCA_003539375.1 Clostridiales bacterium | reverse complement strand
TATAATTATGGAAATGTTTTCCTGAAATATATTTGAAAAATAGATAAAAAATATATATAATAATCACAATGTCAAAATATAAATTTAATAATTAACGAATCACCAATTAACTGACTAAAAACTAACAAACTGGCCAACTAACCAACTTAAAACAAAAGAAAAACTAAAAGTAACTAACAAATTGTTAAAATGTTACATATGCAATTGTAATAGTATATTAATTAANNATTTTATTGATTGGATTAAAGTGAATAAAATAGTTAGGAGGGATAAGTTTATATTTATCTCTCCTTTTATAATTATGGAAATGTTTTCCTAAAATATATTTGAAAAATAGGTGAAAAATATATATAATATTCACAATGTCAAAAGATAAATTAAATTTATAACAAACAAAAACTAACTAACAAACTAACCAACTAACCAACAATTTGTTAAAATGTTACATATGTAATTGTAATAGTATATTAATTAAGGTATAATTATCAGGTAGAAAAAGAATAGGAAAGTGTTGATATTGGATAAAGATAAATTAAAAATCATGCAGGGAATTGCCTTAATCACCCAGATTGGAATTTCTATGATAGTACCCATAATCCTGGGCATATTTATAGGAAGATTTTTGGATAATTTAATAGGGACAAACAACATTTTTTTATTTGTATTTATAATCATCGGAGTAGGAGCAGCTTTCCTTAATTTATTTAAAGTTGGTCTTAGAGATCAGGATAAAAGGAAGTGAAGCAGTGAATCATTCAGTAGAACTAGTGGTATCAATAATTAAAAAAGCAATCATAATACTGGCGGTACTTATAATTATTTCCTTTTTCTTTTTAGAAAAACCGATGACCTGGGCTTACGGATACATTTTTGGAGGTCTAATAGGAATTTTAAATTTCATACTATTAGCAAGAACCATGGAAAGAGCAGTAGAAATGCCTCCCCACAAAGCTCAAGGATATGCTACAGTCAACTACTTCATAAGATTTTCAATAACAGGGGTAGTTATAATAGTTGCTTTAAAAGCAGACTATATAAATGCTTTAGCAGCAATAGTCGGAATTGTATTAATTAAGTTAATAATCCTTGCCACAAACTTATTTAACGACAAGGAATATTATAAAAGAATATTTAACAGAAAGGGGGAAAATTGATGGATGGTGGCTTTGGCCCAACGGTCGTATTTGAAGTAGCCGGTATACAGGTAACGGAAACCGTTACGGTAACCTGGTTCATTATGGCTGTCTTAATTATTTTCTCAATATTAGTTACAAGGAATTTAAAGAAAGTACCCGGGCCGGTTCAAAGTATAGTTGAAACGGTAGTTGAAGCGGTTAACAATCTTACAGCCCAAACTATGGGAGATGATAAGATGGGATTCGCTCCATATATGGGCACACTGCTAATCTTTTTAGCAATTGCTAACCTTATAGGTCTATTAGGAATGAGACCCCCAACAGCAGATGTAAACACTACAATGAGCTTAGCAATAATAACCTTTGTATTAATTCACATTAACGGAGCAAGGAGTAAAGGAGTAGGTGGATATTTAAAAAGTTTCACTGAGCCCTTACCACCCTTACTACCACTAAACATTATTGGTGAACTTGCAAACCCTATATCACTGGGCTTTCGTTTATTCGGTAATATAGTAGGAGGACTAGTTATTATGAGTCTTGTATACGGAGGTTTAGCAAGTATTAGTACAGCATTATTAGGACCGTCAGCACCACCTATACTAAGTGCTGGGGTACCAGCGGTTTTACATGTCTACTTTGATATGTTTGCCGGAGTATTACAGTCCTTTATATTTACCATGCTTACCATGGTATACATAGCAATGGCTATGGATTAATCCTGAAAGGAGGAGCAATATTGGAAGTTAACTTCATAGTTAGATTTTTAAACTGGCTTGCTTCTTTCGAACCTAAGGTATTAGTATTAGCGGCATCAGCAATAGGTGCTGGACTGGCAATGATAGCTGGGATAGGACCGGGAATAGGACAGGGATATGCAGCAGGAAAAGGTGCAGAAGCTGTAAGTATCAACAGAAAAAGTTCAAGACAGGTTACTATGGTAATGCTTCTGGGAGCTGCAGTAGCAGAAACCTCAGGAATATTAGCCTTAGTAGTAGCCATAATAATCCTATACGGAAACCCTCTCGTAAGCCTTCAAGGAGCAGGAATCGTACTGGCAGCATCAGCAATAGGTGCTGGA
>DPPH01000179.1:453-5294 GCA_003539375.1 Clostridiales bacterium | reverse complement strand
ATGTGTCTTCCATATTAAACCTAATCGATCATTTAAATTTCCTCCTTAATTTATCTTTATTGTTAATTAAATTTTAATATTATTTTTCCAAATTGTTAAGATTTTTATGCTAAAATTTTAGATTTTTTTTAATCAAATTATTCTTTCATTTAATTTTTTTGCATCTTACATTTATTTACAATACTTTTATTAATACATCTTTTATTACAATTTTCTATTGTGTTAACACACTTAGTTAAACATTCTTTTTTTGTTATCTCTATTATTTTATTTAATTCTTCATTATTAAAATTTATATTCATAAAATAAACACCTCTTATTTTCAGCTTCCTCTTTTAATCTGTTAATAAATTCATTAAATTTTTGCTTAAATTCTTCATCATCAAAATCATAACAATTTTCGAGTTCTTCAATTAACTCTTCTACATCATTAAATTCTGCTATACCATCTTCTAAGTCAGTATCAGAAATTCGCTGTACTAAAACTGTTCCTGTATAAATTCCAGGTAATAATACACGCCAAACAGTTCCAAGTTCTCCAATTTCTTCATAGTCTTTAAATTCTAAGTCAAACTCTTTCAATTCAACTGCTCTCCCGCCGATAAATTCTTTCATTATAAACGCTCCCTTTTTTTATTTTTATTATATTTTATTATTTACATATGTTAAGAAAATATTCTTGTTATCTAGATAAAATTGTTTTTTATTTACAATATTCTTTTAATATATTTTCTTTTTCTTTTAGAAATTCAATGACTGTATCTTTTTTTCTCTCTCCTTCTTCACCATTAGGTAATTGAACTATTACTAATGGATTAACATTACTGTTCTCTACTTCTAACAAACTTTTCAATTCTTCCCGTTTTTCATAAGCACTTTCCAATAATCGTCTATCAATTGTTCTTTCTGCAATGTCTGTTAAACCTTCATTTATTATTATTTGTTTTTTTATCATTTCCTCTTTTATAACTTCTTCTATCCTTACTCTAACATAAGCAGCTTTATAATCTAGAACATCATCTTGACTAGGAATTAATTTAGGAGTAGCACTCATTTCTAGAGTAATATTTGCTTTAATTTCATCTCGTAATTCATTTGCTCTTTCAGTACTTGCTCCAAAATGACTTTCATCAATAATTAAAAATATCTTTTTTCCTGCTTCTCTTGTATTGTGAAGAACCTGTCTAAAGTTTATTTTTTCTCCATCTCGCATCAGAACATTTGTATAATTACCTTCTCTATCTTTATTATTAATTGATTCCCAATTTACCACTACTACTTCATTTCGTTCAATTTCTTTTTTAAACCCAAAGAATTCTTCACCTAATAGTGAAACTTTCGGAAATCCTTCAAAAATATTTTCAAGCTTTAATTTTGATTGTTTATGAAGTTCTCCTTGTCCTATTGAAACCCAAATAAAACATATATTGTCTTCCATAATTGAACATAACTTCTGAATATATTTTGCTGTCATAACTGTTTTCCCCGAACCAGTAGGAGCTTTAAATGCAATTACTGGTGATGGCTGTCTATTAACTAGTAAGTTATCCGTAGCTTCAATTAAGTTATTAATAGCTTTTGTCTGATACTCAATATCTTTAAAACTCATCTCTCCTCACCCCTTAATTCCTCTAACATTTCTAAAATTCTATTAGGGATTGCTTTTACTTTGGTGTATTCAATATCATTAAATAAATCTTCTTGAACTTCCTCTGTAAAACTAAAACTATATATTATTTTTTCTTCAGCATCTAACTTATTTATTTCTTTTTTGAATTCTTCTAATTGGTTATTCCTAAAAAATGTATATATTCCTAAAATTTTATTACCTTGTCTGTATATCCTGAAAAAGTCTTCTTCCTTAACTAATTCAAAACAATTTTCCTTAATACACAATAAATCATATATTTTTTGGGCCATTATTATTTTCATTTGGTCTTTGTTTCTATTTTTAGGAATAATATCGGTAATATAGTATTTTAAATTTGCTAAATATCCTTCCATTCTTGATTCTATTTCTTTAACTCCAATTATTTGTATTTTATCATTTATAACTTTTACTTTAACTTCTGAATATGTTTCATCATCATTATTAAGAAGTTCATTAAATTTTTCATAATGCTCGTCCATATTTCTTACAAATGTTTTATTAATTTTTTCTTCCGCTAATACTTCTTGTATTTTTCCTGTATATTCATACCCTTCAATTATTGATTTTAATTTAGGATAGGTAACCTTTCTACAAACCCCTTCATTTTTAAACTCCTCCATGTCAGGAGTAATTCCGTTTCTTATTAGGTTATTTCTAGTTTGTTCTTTCATTTCATTATTTGTACAAAGAATAAATTTAAAATTCTTATTATTATCTTTGTTATATTTTAGTACAGCTTCTCCTACTGTTCCTGAACCAGCAAAAAAGTCTAATACAATTCCCTCAGATTTGTTAAATAAAACTAAATCTAATAAGAAAATTGTTACATCAAGTGGTTTTGTAGTATCAAAAACTTTTTCTCCAAATATTCTTTTTAATTCTTTAGTTCCATCTGAAGCTGTTCCTTTATCTAGGATTAAAGTTCCGATAGCTGTTTCTGTTACATTTCCTGCTGGATATACTCTTTTAGCTACAAATGTATCTCCATCCTTTTCAAACTCGATTCTTTCTTTATCCTCATCTGTTACTTTTAATAATTCTTTTATTGTATTCCTTCCTGCTCTCCATCTTCCATAACCTTCTTCTCTAATTGGTAATACAAAATTCCAACCTTCTTGTTCATATTTTTCTTTGAGTTCTTCAAGAAAATCGTCATCAAAAGTATCAGTTACTGGATCATATATTTTTTGGTATTCTTCATCTGTTATTGTGGCTTTTATATTTCCTTCTTCTTTATAAAGAAGGGGGAAGAACATATATGGTCTATTTTCTCTATATATTTCCTGACCCCATTGTCTTAATTGCTCTCTTCTTTCTTTTCCTATCTTTTTTATAGTTTTTATTTTTGCTTTTTGATAATTTTTAGCATAACAGAATATATACTCATGTTCAGTAGCAATTTTATCATTAGTACCGCCTTTACCCCCTCTACTTTTCCAAATAAAAGCTCCAATAAAATTATTTCCATCAAAGACTTCATCACATAATAGTTTTAATTGTGCGAATTCATTTTCATCAATATGTATAAATATTACTCCTTCTTCTTTTAAAAGTTTTCTAGCTATACTTAATCTTCTATGCATGAAGGAAATCCATTTACTATGTCTCCAATTATCTTCTTTATCTATATATTGGTCATTGTATATAAAATCTTTATTTCCTGTATTATATGGAGGATCAATTAAAATACAATCTATATTCTTTTCATGTGTAGTATAAAGAAGTTCTAATGAGTGTAAATTATCGCCTTCAATTAATAAATTAACATTTTTATTTAAGTCGTTAATTATATCTTTTTCAGAAACATTAGTTAAAACAGGATAGTTCTCTTTTAAAATTTCATCCATATTTTCAGGTTTTTCTTCCCATATTAATCCATAACTTTTATCTGATTTTAACCTTTTTATTTCTTTTATCAATTCATCTTTTGACATTTCATTATAATTCATTTTCTATCCCCTCCTACAATTAACTAGTAGTGTCAGATATGATACTAAGTATCATATACTTAATATCCTTAAACCATTGAAACTAAAAGTTTTGAGTAAAAAGAAGGATTCCCTCCCCTTGGAGTAGTAGGTAGTAATTATCAAACTCACAACCTAAAACCCGCAAAGGAGGGAATCCTAGGTTATGTTTCAACAACCACTACGTAATTTCCTTTTAGCTTCTCTATTAAATTTTTTCTTGAAAATATTTCTTGTTGCCTCAAAACATTTTAAAGTTGACATTGAACCTCCTAATGAAATTAAGCCTTCAGGCTACAAAACGCTGTCTCCACTCGAAGATCCTTTGCCTATTGTTGAAGGAAAAAGGGTCAAAAAAGACTTTAAAACAATCCTTTCTGAAGCTGAAGCTAAGGGGAAACCCATTTCACCAGTAAGGCGTGTAAAGCCACTTAATGTAGATGTCGATGAGTGCCCTGTATGCGGTGCTCCTGCAGCATATCTTTATAGTTTCGGCAAGGACCCTGAAGGCTATCAGAAACTCCAGTGCAAGGTCTGTAAACACCAGTGGGCTCCTGAAAAGCCTGCTCCTAAAAAGAATCATCCTACATACCGCTGCCCTTTCTGCGGTTATGCTCTCAGCAAGGATAAACGCAGGAAAAATTTTGCTGTCTTTAAGTGCCGTAACGATAACTGCCCCAAATGGGTCAAACACCACCGCAGATATCGCTTCAGAGCTTTTGATTTTGACCCTGATGAGCTTGAATGTGCTTCCCCAACTAATGCACCGGTTAATCTCGCTAGAAGCCGTTTCAGCCCGTTTTTGATTGCCCAGGCTGTTAATCTTTATATCAGTCTTGGCCTTTCTTTAAGACAGGCTGCTTCCGCCATAAAGCAATTCTGGCAGGTTCAGGTTTCTTACGAGACTATTCAAACCTGGGTGGTTTCTTTAGCTTCCAAGCTTGCTCCTTTGGTCAAGCTAATTCCTCTTCCGCTATCAGGGATTGTTGTTATTGATGAAACTTATGTCAAGGTTAAGGGCAAGTGGCATTATCTATTTACTGCCTGTGATGGCTTGAGGGGTTTTATTATCTCCCAGCATCTTTCCCCTCACCGGGATGCCATGGCAGCTTTGACTATTCTCAAGGAAGTCATTGACCGTTATGATAAGCGTGAATTCATTTTTGTTACTGACAAAGCACCCATTTATGAGGTGGCTGTTCACGCTGCTTTCGACAACAAGC
>DPPH01000179.1:0-188 GCA_003539375.1 Clostridiales bacterium | reverse complement strand
TGGGGATCTCCCCACCGCCCGAGGGTGACCCACATACTTATAGACCATATAAAAATCGTATGGAGCGCCTCTTTGGATCATATAAAGCACATTACAAGCGTCATAAATCATTTAGCTCTTTTGAAGGTGCTGTAGCTCACGCCGTACTTTACCAGCTACATTACAATCACCTGAAACCTCACGCTGCT
>DPPH01000236.1 GCA_003539375.1 Clostridiales bacterium | reverse complement strand
AAGGACTTTTTTTGTGGATAAACCTTCCCAGATACTATAAAATTAAGAGATAAAAGAAGAATAAGATTGTGGATAACTTATTTTTTATGTATACTTAAGGAGACAACAAATGTTTGGAAATAAAAGATACCGTACATTAAATTATGAATTAAAGAAAACCTTCGGTAAAAAAGTAATTAAATTGTCTATTGACGGAGGATTTACCTGCCCAAATAGAGACGGAACAGTTGGAAATAGAGGGTGTTTGTTTTGCAGTGAAGAAGGCTCAGGAGAATTTTCAGGAAATAGAAAAATTTCCATTACAAAGCAGATGGATAACCAAAGAAAACTGCTGGAAAAGAAGTGGAAAACCAATCTTGTAATACCCTACTTTCAATCTTTTACAAATACCTACTCAAATGTTGAAAATTTAAGAAAAAAATATGATGAAGCTACTAATTATCCGGGAGCTGTAGGCCTTGCTGTAGCAACACGGCCTGATTGTTTAGAAAATGAAAAAATAGAACTTTTGTCAAATTACAGCAAAAATTACCTAACATGGGTAGAACTAGGTCTTCAGACTATTCATGAAAACTCAGCAGAGTTAATAAGGCGAGGATACAATTTAAAAGTTTTTGAAGATGCTTTAGATAAGTTAAATAAATATAATATTAAAACAGTAGTTCATTTAATAATTGGATTACCGGGAGAAACCAAAGAGGATATAATCCAAACAGTAAGGTATATAAATAGCAAAAAAATCTGGGGTGTTAAATTTCACCTTATGCATATTTTAAAAAATACAGATTTGGAAAAATACTACTACAAAAATAATTTCGAATTATTAGAAAAAGATGAGTATATTAACATAATATGCGACTCTTTAGAAATCTTAAGAGAAGATATAGTCGTTCATAGGGTTACTGGAGACGGTAAAAAATCAGATCTTATTGGTCCAATATGGAGTTTAGATAAGTTGAGAGTACTTTCAGGAATAGATATGGAATTAAAAAGAAGAAAAACTTATCAGGGGAAAAAGTATATACCCTAAAAGTAAAATAACATATTTCGAATGTTATGATAACGGGAGGCCTTTATGGTAAGCAGTAAACTTCAAGAAGAAGTATTAGAAGTAAAAAAAGGCAGTATGGATATTAATATTTTTATTGAAAAATACCAACCCTTTATTTTTAGTACCATCAAAGAATTAAAGGGAAGGTATATTGATGAATCTGATGAACTAAGTACCGTCGGCATGCTTGCCTTTAAAGAAGCGGTAGATAGTTTTGATCCTGCCAAAGGAAACTTTTATTCCTTTGCAAAAAAAGTTATAAAGTTAAGATTAATAGATCATTATAGAAAAAATAAAAAAAGAAAAGAAAAAGTTATACCTATATTTGAAGATACTGAATACAAAAATAAACTCAGTAAAATTGAGCAGGACCAAGCCTTTGACCAGTATCTTATAGAAGAAGAAACCAAACTTCGAAGAGAAGAAATAAAAGAATACGTTCTAGAACTAAAAGAATATGATATAAACTTAAAAGAACTTGAAAAATTATCCCCTAGAAAGAAAAAATTAAAAGAAATGTATTACAACTCAGCAGACTATATTGTAGAAGATGAAGATTTATATAAAAACTTTATTGAAACTCAAAGATTGCCGGCAAAAGAACTTTCTGAAAATTTAAAAATAAACAGAAAACAACTTGACAGGGGACGTAAATATATAATATCACTAATTATTTTAAAAAAAGGCAATTACGAAATGCTCTCAGAGTATATTAAAAGGAGGTAACAGGATGAAAGGTGTAATAATGGATAAAAGCGGGAAGTCCTACACAGTTTTGACAGAAAAAGGAGATTATATTAGTAAGAAACTTAATAGAAACTATGAAGTAGGTGAAGAGATCAATGTAGCATTGACATCTTTCGATTACAAATCATTTTCAGCAGCAGCAGCTGTGCTGATTCTAGTTGGAATACTTGCTTTTAATATGGTCTTCATACCTTATGGGTATGCAGAAGTAGCTATCAACCCATCTGTTGAGCTAGGCTACAACAGACTATATAATGTAGTAAAATATGAAGGACTAAATGAAGATGGTGTAGAACTTCTTAAAAACATCAAAAGAATAAAAGGAATGCAGGTGGAAGAGGCTGTAGACTATTTGGTCAAAGAAGCAGATGAAAAAGGATACATGAGTGAAACAGAAGAAAACTATGTAGTAGTAGCATACACCAGCAAAAACGGCGAGGTTGACAAAGAACTTGAAATAAAGGTAAATGAAAAGATTAAAAATGTAGGTACAGAAGTCGCTCTTATGAATATGGAAAAAAATCACTACGGTGAAATAAGAGAAAAGAAAGAAAATCCTGCAGTTGAAGGATTAAAAGAAAAATTAATTGAAAGAAATGTTCCTGAAGAAGAACTAGAAGAGGTTGAAGAAGTAAGAGAATTGGCTAGGATGTTGAAGAATACTGAAAAAGAGAAAAATACAAATGGAAAACCTGAAAATCCTGGTAATTCAGAAAATACTGGACCACCAGAAGGAGTAAATCCTCCAGGACAGGAGAAAGACAAAGGAAATTCTGAGGATGGTGAAGAACCGGGTTCTTCCGAACAGGATGCTAATGAAGACAAAGAAGATAAAGATAATGAAAATAACGAACAAAATCCTGGAAATCAAGATCATGGTAGTGGAAACAGTGGAGGAAACTCATCCCACGGTGGAAACTAAATAACCCTATTTATGAGGTAGTCAAAAAGTTGACTACCTTATTTTATTTATATATAATCAATTCTTGAGAGTTTTAGTATACTCGGGAGGAATAATGAGAAGAGAATTAGATATAAAAATAAAGAATAAATATAATAATTTATATAAAGAAAAACAATATCCCTTGATTTTGAAAAATGCCGTTGATAATCTATGGCTTCTCGAGGAAGAAGGCAGTATCATAAATATTTTTGATTTTGAAGATGAATTTATAGGTAGAGGTTACTACGGTATTCAAAACAAAGGCATAGGATGGATGCTAACATACAAAGAATCAGAAAAAATAGATGGTAAATTTTTTCAAAAGAAACTCATTACAGCATTAAATAAAAGAAAGAATTTTTACTATAAAGATGATACTAACTGTTTTAGAATTTTTAATTCTGTAGGAGATTGTATTGGTGGGCTTACTATAGACTACTACGATGACTATTACCTCTTCAACTGGTATAGTGAAGGAATATACTCTTTTAAAGATGAAATATACGATAAATTTAAAAATCTGGTATACTTCAAAGGAATCTACCAGAAGAAGAGATTTGATGATAAGGGTAAATACATTGAAGATGATGACTTTGTAATGGGAGAAAGAGGAGACTTCCCCATGATAGTCAAGGAGAACAATGTAAAGGTAGCCGTTGATTTAAATGACGGTCCCATGGTTGGTTTTTTTCTAGATCAGAGGAAAAGTAGAAAAACTTTAATGGAAAAATATTCTAAAGGAAGGGATGTCTTAAATACCTTTTCTTATACAGGAATATTTTCAGTATTTGCAGCCCTAGGGGGTTCTAAATCTACAGTAAGTGTGGACTTAGCCAATAGAAGTTTAGAAAAAACTAAAGAACAGTTTGAAATAAATGGTATAGATTTAGAGAATAATACAATAGTAGTAGAAGATATTTTTGAATATTTTACTTTCGCTCAAAAAAAGATTTAACCTACGACATGATAATCCTGGACCCACCTAGTTTTGCAAAATCAAAAAATTATATTTTCAAGGCAGATAAAAACTATAAGGATATAATTTCTCAAAGTATTAGAATACTAAAAGAAGATGGGTTGATACTTGCTTCTACAAATTTAGAAAAAATGGATATGGATAAATTTATATCCCAAATAAAGGAAGGGGTAAGAAAAGAAGGAAAAAAATTCAAAATACTAGAAACCTTCTCTCAACCAGAAGACTTTAAGGTAAAAGAAACTTATCCTGAAGGAAATTACTTAAAAGTAGTTCTTATAGAAATATTTAGCTGAAGTTAATGCTTCGGCTTTTTTTATTTGTGTATACTTGTATAAGCTAGGCTGAAATTGGATATAATTAAAATAAGAGCAATTTAATAATATAAATAGGAGGAGCGAGATGTCCATAAAAGAATTAAGTTATAAAGAATTGAAAAATTACTGTTCAGATGAATGTACTCAATTTAATACAACAGAAGACCTAAAACCCTTAGAAGGCATAATAGGTCAAGACAGAGCTACTAAAGCAATAGACTTTGGATTAAATATAAGAAAGAAAGGATATAACATTTTCGTCTCCGGTATAAGCGGCACCGGAAGAAGTTCATATATTCAACTTATTACAGATAAAAAAGCTGAGGAAAAACCTGCATCTAGAGACTGGGTTTACGTATATAATTTTAAAAACCCCGACAAACCTTTAGCTATAGATTTAGATGCTGGAAATGGTAAAAAATTTGCAAAAGCAGTTGAAAATACAATCGTATTCATAAAAAAAGAGATGGAAAATACCTTTACCAGTAAAGAATACGAAAGAAAAAAAGGTATGATAGTTAAGGAACTCAACGAAGAATCAGAAAGTATAATGCAGGAGCTAAACGAACTGGCTAAAGAGTACGGATTTACTTATACGAATACAGATAGAGGATTAATAAGTGTTCCTCTTAAAGAAGACGGAACTCCTATGAAAGAAGAAGACTTCAGAAATATGGAGAAGGAAGTATACGAAGAAATCCAATCAAAAAGCAACGAATTAAATTTAGCAAGCATAGATTTATTTAAAAAATTAAGAGATATCCAAGATAAGTTTAGGGAAAAAGTAAAAGAATTAGACACAAACGAAGCAAATAAGATTGTAAAATTACATATAGATAAGATAAAAAAAGCATTTAAAAATGAAAAAGTAAAAAAATACCTAAAAGAAGTACAAAGAGACATAGTAGATAATGTAGATATGTTTAAATCCGACGACAATAAAAATAATCAAAATCCATTTTTAGCATTTCAGAAAAAATCATCGGAAAACTTCTTTGAAAGATATCAAATAAATCTTTTTATTGATAACTCCGATAAAAGTAATGCCCCAGTGGTTTATGAAACAAACCCAACTTACAACAATCTTCTTGGTAATATAGAATACGAAAATGAAATGGGTGTTTTAAAAACTAATTTTACAAAAATTAAGCCCGGGTCCCTACATGCTGCAAACGGTGGTTATTTAATTATGAATGTAAGAGATATTTTAGAAAACATTTACACTTGGAAAGGTATGATGAGGTCCCTTCAAAATGATGAGATAAAAATAGAAAGCATGCAGTCTATGATGGGTTATCCAGTAACATCCGCCCTGAAGCCTGAAGCAATACCCTTAGACATAAAAGTTATATTAATAGGAGATCCTAGAACCTATTCTACTTTATACTCCTATGATGAACAATTTTCCAAACTATTTAAAATAAGAGCAGATTTCGACATAGAAATGGACAGGACTAAAGACAACGTAATGAAGATGCAGAGCTTTATTGCAACCCACTGTGAAAAAGAAAATCTAAGACACTTTACAAGAGAAGCTGTATGTAAAGTAGTAGAGCACAGTTCTAGAATTGCCGACAGTCAGAAAAAATTAAGTTCCAGATTTAATCAAATTGTCGAGATACTCTATGAAGCAGATGCTTGGGCCGAACAAGATGGGTCAGACAGGGTACAGCTAAAACATATAGAAAAAACAATACAGGAAAAAATTTACAGAAATAATATGTACGAAGAAAAAACTTTAGAATATTTTGAAGATGAAATATATCTACTAGACGTTCAGGGAGAAAAGGTTGGAGAAATAAACGGTCTTGCTGTAGTTGGTGCTGGAGAATATTCTTTCGGTAAACCTAGTAAAATTAC
>DPPH01000155.1:11252-13606 GCA_003539375.1 Clostridiales bacterium | reverse complement strand
CAGACTTTCATACTTATCCCTTATGATGTCTGTGTTTACAACCTGACCGCCAAATTCTTCCACAGCTCCCATGATTGTATATGTATTTATGTCTCTTATCTGTCCTTCTTTAATTTCTTCATAAGGTGGTACAAGTTCGTCACCGGTAGATATTATACTTACTTTAGGCTTTTTGTATACATCTATCTCCCATATGCCCTGGGCACTTAATACTCCCAAATCATAAGATTTGATCTTCCTGCCTTTTTTAAGGAGAACTTCGTCTTTTTCCATATCTTCACCTATTTTTATGATGTTTTCCCCTTCTCCTAAAGGTCTGTATACCGCAATAGTTTCTTCATCGATTTCTTCAGTGTACTCTATCATGACTACTGCATTTGATCCTTCTGGGAGTTTCCCTCCCGTAGGTACATAAACGCATTCATCGTAATCTACAGTAAGGTCCGTATCTTTGCCCATTTCTACCTGACCTTTGTAATTTAAAAAAGCCGGTATGCTTTCTGAAGCTCCGTAAACATCTGAAGCCTTTACAGCAAATCCGTCTACAGTTGATTTATCAAAATCCGGTATATCTACCTTGGATAGTATATCTTCATATACTATTCTATTCAGTGCATTTTTTATATTAACTGTCTCTTTATCTATCTTTATATTTTTAAAGTATTCTCTCATTTCCTCTTTAATATCTTGAGGATTTTTTACCTGGTGTAATTTCATTGGATCCCCTCCCTTTAATATTTTAACATATATTTGTTTTATCCTGCCATTATCTATATCTCTTCTATACCTTTTTTTGTTATCTTGGTTCCCTGTCTTCCTTTTCCTATAGTTACTAGTTCTTTATTTTGGAGTTCTAATAACTCTTTTCTAACTTCTTTTTCTGAAAGAAATACACCCTTAGTTTCAAGAGTTGAAGAAAGTTTCTTCCTTCCAATTTTTTCTTTATTTTTAAGTTTTTCAAACAATATATTTAGTATTATCATCTTTATTTTTGATAATTTTTTATCTTCATTAGAGTTTTTAAAATTATCAACTTTATTGAAATTATGAGGTAGGTTTTCAGATTTTATCTCTTCCTCTGACATATATGCTAGATACTCTACTATATTTCTAAGTTCTCTTACATTTCCAGGCCAGCTATATTTATAAAAAATATCATAAATTTCCTTATTTACAGGTTTATTACATTTTAATTCTTTTAAAAAATATTCAAATAAAAAAGGTATATCTTCTTTTCTTTCTCTTAAAGAAGGTACCTTTATTGGAAAAATGTTTAACCTATAATAAAGATCCCATCTGAATTTACCTTTTGATGATTCTGCATATAAATCTGAATTTGTTGCTGAAATAACTCTAACATCTACTGTTCTTATTTTACTACTTCCTATTCTTATGATTTCTGATTCTTGAAGCACTCTTAAAAGTCTAGACTGCATTTTTATACTTAGTTCTGCTATTTCATCTAAAAATAATGTGCCGTGATGTGCTTGTTCGAAGAGACCTAGCTTTCCTTCTTTACTAGCTCCTGTAAAAGCTCCTTTTTCATAGCCGAATAGCTCACTTTCTATTAATGATTCAGGCAATGTAGCACAGTTGATAGCTAAGAATGGAAACTTACTCCTCTCAGATTCGTTATGAATTGCATTTGCAAATAATTCTTTACCTGTACCACTTTCTCCGGTAATCAAAACCGAAGCATTTGTTTTAGCCATTTTTTTTGCTAATTTTTTAGTTTCATCTATTTCCCTACTCGTTCCTATAATATCTTCCAGTGTATATTTTGCTACATGACCTGATAGAGATATGCTTTTTTTAAGTTTATCTTCTAATCTTTTTATTTCTGTTATATTCCTAATTATTATTATATTACCAACTTTTTCAGATAATACATAAATAGGCTTAGTACTTATTATAAGCTGTTCTTTTTTGTATTTAATAAGTTCATCAGTTATATACTGGTTTTCATCTAAATATATACCTATTTTTTCTGAAATTTCATTAACATTTTTACCTACTAGGTTATTTTCCTTCAAAATGCTTTTAGTCATCTCATTTACAAATAATATATTTCCAAAGTTATCAGTTTCAATTAATCCTTCATTAATCAGATTTGCTATTGTATTTTTCTCCTGCTGGATAAAATAATTATTGTCTATTAATGAATTTACACCCTGGTCTACATTTATTATTTTCTTTTGGTAGTTTTGAATCATTAATTTTTTTTCATCTTCATCTAAATTCAGTTCATTTAGTAATTTTAAAATAGTGCTTATATCATAAACCATGTGTCCAATATTATATATCTTTTCTATAGTATCCGGAACTAGGTTTATTTCATTTGTAGTTATAGCTGT
>DPPH01000155.1:4440-10955 GCA_003539375.1 Clostridiales bacterium | reverse complement strand
CCTAAAGTATATATTAATGAAATAGTCTCAAAGGTAACATCTATACCATTGTTTACAAGGTACATTTTTTCTGCATTTGGTACGGCAGAAATTAGTTCAAAAGATTTTTTAGTAAAGGTTCTAGTTATAGTTATTAGCTTTGTAGTAGGCTTGATATGTTTTTTTACTAAATTAATCATTATTGGAGTTGAAATTAGAAGTATGTCTACATCTACTTTTTTCTTGTTGAGCTTATTAAAGTTAAAAGAAACTACTGTGTACTTTCCATCAATAATTGATTCTAAAACATCATGATAAAGCTGTTTTGTATTATCATTTAGAGCTCCTACTCCTATTACTATTTTTTCATTCATATATATACCTTCTTTTTAAATATAATAAATATATTATACTCTAAATTGGCAAAAAAATAAAACCTCTGTGAGATGAGGTTTTATTTGTGTACTATTTTTATATTTAACTTTCCTGCTCTTTAATAAATCTTTCAGCAAAATGACATGCAACATAATGCTCTTTTTTTACTTCTCTAAACTCGGGTCTTTCTTCCATACATAATTTTTCAGCATAAGGGCATCTAGTATGAAATCTACACCCACTTGGAGGATTTATTGGACTAGGAATCTCTCCTTCTAGACTAATTTGTTTTTTATCTATTTCAGGGTCAGGTATAGGAATAGCAGAAAGTAGTGCCCTAGTATATGGATGTATAGTATAGTCAAAAAGCTCTTGGCTTTCCGACAGTTCCACCATAGACCCTAAATACATAACTCCAATCCTATCGCTTATATACTGTACCACGCTTAAGTCATGGGCTATAAATAAATAGGTTAAATTAAATTCATCCTGTAAATCAGACATTAAATTAAGTATTTGTGCTTGAATAGACACATCAAGGGCAGCTACAGGCTCATCAGCAACTATAAACTTAGGATTTAAAGCCAGAGCTCTTGCTATGCCTATTCTTTGACGTTGTCCTCCTGAGAATTCGTGTGGATATCTGTCCATATAGCTTTTAGGTATACCCACTTTTTCCAACAAATCTTCTACAGTTTTTTTTCTTTCACTGGGACTGTATTTATGGGTTTTTAAAGGTTCTTCTATAATACTTTTTATAGATAATCTTGGGTTAAGACAGGCATAAGGATCTTGAAAAACCATTTGAAAGTCTTTTCTCATAGCTTTTAATTGATTTTTTTCTAAGTTCGTTATCTCTTTCCCCTCAAAAAATATTTTTCCTTCTGTTGGTTCTAAAAGCCTTAAAATCAAACGTCCAGTTGTTGATTTTCCACATCCTGATTCACCAACTAGACCAATAGTTTCACCTCTATATATTTTTAAATTCAATCCATCAACTGCTTTTAGATAATTTTTTTTTCTAGATAAAACACCACTTTTAATAGGAAAATACTTCTTTAAGTTTTTTACTTCTACTAAAATATTATTCTCCATTTTTATTCACCTCATTTAGCCAGCATGCTGCTTTATGTCCTTTTTCAATTTCTATTAGTTCAGGCATTTCTTCTCTACATTTATCCATAGCATAGGAACATCTGGGATAAAATTTACATCCTTTAGGTGCATTATGAAGATCTGGGGGTTGCCCTTCAATTATTGTCAATCTCTCTTTTGAACCAGGTTTAGGTATTGACTTTAACAATCCTCTTGTGTAAGGATGCAAGGGTTTTTTGAATAACTCTTTTACCGGTGCTTTTTCTACTAAGGTACCCGCATACATAACACCAACTGAATCACTAACTTCTGCTACTACTCCAAGATCGTGAGTTATCATAATTATTGCTGATTCTGTATCTTCTTTTAGTTTTCTAAGGAGCTCCAATATCTGAGCTTGTATAGTAACATCTAAAGCTGTTGTAGGTTCGTCAGCAATTAGTAGTTCAGGATTGCATGCTAATGACATACCTATTACTCCTCTTTGTCGCATACCTCCACTAAATTGATGAGGATACTCATCTACTCTTTTGTCAGGGGATGGTATTCCCACTTTTTTAAGCATATTCACTGCTATTTCTTTTGCCTTGCTCTGACTCTTGCCTTCATGAATTATAGGCATTTCGGCTATTTGAGTTCCTACTGTATAAACAGGATTAAGAGAGGTCATTGGATCCTGGAATATAATAGACATATTCTTTCCTCTCAACTTTCTTCTTTCTTCTTTTGAAATACTCGTGATATTTCTTCCTTTGAATAATATGTCTCCAGTTACAACTTCATTTTTCTTTCGTCCTATTAAACCCATAATTGTCATACATGTGACACTTTTACCACAGCCTGATTCTCCAACTAAGGCAAAAGTTTCTCCTTTATGGACTTTAAAACTAACACCATCAACTGCTTTTACTACCCCTTTTCTTGTTCGAAAATGAGTTTTGAGATTTTTTACTTCTAAAACTACTTCCTTCACTGGAGTTCCCTCCTTTTCTGTATGTTTTCTATTCTGATTCATTTTTTAACTTTGGATCAAGAGCATCTCTTAGTCCATCTCCTAATACATTAAAACTCAATATTGCTAGTGTAGCTGCTAATCCTGGAAATACTGATACCCACCATGCTAACTCCATCCAGTCTTTGCCTTCATTTAACATTATTCCCCAAGAAGGGACATCAGGTTCTACTCCTAATCCTAAAAAACTAAGAGCTGCTTCAGATCGTATAGCAAATCCAAAAGATAATGTTATTTGAACTATCAAAGGTGCAAGAATGTTTGGAAGGATATGTCTTATAATAGTCATTAAGTCTCCTACTCCTATAGATCTAGCTGCCTCAATATATGCATTATCTTTGACTGTTAAAGTAGATCCCCTTGCTATTCTAGCAAAAATTGGAGTATATACTATACCTATGGCTATCATAACATTGGTTAAACTTGTACCTAAAACTGCCATAATAACTAATGCCAAAAATATATCTGGAAAAGAAAACATTATATCAATTATTCTAGAAATAACAATATCAATCCATCCACCAAAATATCCAGCTGAAATTCCCATTGCAACTCCAACTACCAAGGATATTCCTACTGAAATAACACCTACCTTAAATGAAATTCTAGTTCCATGTATAATTCTACTTAGAATATCTCTACCGAACTGGTCTGTACCAAAAATATGCGAAGAATTCGGCTTTTGTAATGTAGATTGTGTGTTCATTTCAAAAGGATCATAAGGAGCAATAATAGGAGCTGCTAATGCTAAAATAATGAAAACTAGTAATACTGAAAACCCGAATAATGCAAGCTTATTTTTTCTAAATCTGTACCATATTTCTCCCATATTAAAACCTCCTTTAATATCTTATTCTTGGATTTAAGAATGCATAAATTATATCAACTAATAAATTTATTATTACAAATCCACTTGCCACAAGTAAAATACATCCCTGCATAAGTGCATAGTCTCTATTTGTTATAGCCTGTAGTGATAATTGACCAACTCCTGGTAGAGAAAAAATCTTTTCTATTACAACAGATCCTCCTAATAAATATCCCATCTGTATCCCAAGAACAGTAACTACTGGTATGAAACCATTCTTTAATGCATGATTTAGTATCAGCCTATTATCCGTAACTCCTTTTGCTTCAGCCATTTTAATATAATCCTGACCGAGTACCTCCAGCATTGAAGATCTGGTCATTCTCATAACAACTGCTCCAACTGCTGTACCTAGTGCTACGGAAGGCATTATCATATATCTCAAATTCTGAACAGGATCTTCAAAGAAACTTATAAATCCTCCTGAAGGAAACCATTTTAGATTGAGTGAAAAAAATAGAATAAATAAAGTTCCAAGCCAAAAATTTGGGACTGAAACTCCTAATAAACCGATAAAACTAGCTCCGTAATCAATAGGCGAGTTTCTTTTTATTGCTGCTACTGTTCCAAGAGGTATAGCTATGAAAATTGAATATAAAAAACTCATGAACATAAGCTGAAGAGTAACTGGTAATCTATCAGCTATAGCAGATAAAACCGGTTCTTTTGTAAAAAAAGAGTTTCCAAAATCTCCTGCTAATACATTTTTTAACCAAATAAAATATTGAATAACCAAAGGTTTATCCAGGCCATACTTTGCTCTTAATATAAGGGCTTGTTCTTCATTGTAATTCACCCCTAATAGAGCCGTTACTGTATCTCCTGGTACTAGTCTAATTAGAAAAAAAGCAATTACCGAAATACCTAATAAGATTGGAATTGCCATTAATATCCTTTTAACTACATATTTTAACACTTTTTAAGCACCTCCTTATAAGTCTATATAAGTAAGCAAGGTTAAACACCTTGCTTACTTAACATATTATTTATCTAACCAAGTGTTTTTAAGAGATTTAGTTGTAACTGTTGCATTAACATCGAATCCTTTTACATAATCTTGATATGCTGAAATCTGCTTGTTAACATAGAGGAATGCCATTGGGGCATCTTCAACTATTAGTTTCTGTGCTTCGTAATATATTTCTTTTCTTTCTTCTCTATCTGAAGTTACTCTTCCTTCTTCAAGTAATGCATCTACTTCTTCATTAGAATAAGCATGTTGATTCCATACTCCATCTGAAGTGAAAATATTGTATAAGAATTCATCTGGATCAACGAATCCTACCCATCCAATTATAGTTAATTCAAAGTCATCACTTCCAAGTCTTTCAAAATACACACTAGACTCTATAGAATTTACTTCTACAGTAATATTTAAATCAGCAAGTTGCTGTTTTACTACTTGAGCTGCATTTACTGCTATTTCATTTGGTAATGTTATTAGGCTAATAGTGAATCCATCTCCGTATCCTGCTTCTTCTAAAAGACTTTGGGCTTTTTCAATATTTCTTTCTTCATGAATACCTAAATCAGCATAAGCCCAGTGTCCAGGAGGTATAGGTCCTCCAGATAACGGCGTTGCCTGACCAAATTTAACCACTTGATTTAATTCTTCTCTATCTACTCCATAAGATATAGCTTGTCTTACTTTCTTCTCTGTTAAAGGTCCATCTGACATATTCATGCCTAGGTATTCCCAGTAGGTTCCAGGAACAGATTTTACTATAATATCTTCTTCATTTTGCAAACTCATAACGTCTTTCGGAGAAATTTGAAGAATCATATCACTTTCTTTATTTCTTAAAGATGTATTTCGCGCTGTTTCTTCTGCTACTGGTTGTAGTATTACTTTATCTAGATAAGGAAGTCCTTCTTCAAAATAATTATCGAATTTGGTCATTATAAAATGTTGGTCTTTTTTCCATTCTTCAAGCATGAAAGGACCACTTCCTGCATCGATGTTATCTAGAGATCCGTCGTTTGCTTCAACCACATTTTTGTTTACTACAACATTCATAGGATAAGCTAAAAAAGTTGCGAATGGTGCAACGGGTTCTTTCAATTTAATAACAACGGTAGTGTCATCTGGAGTTTCTATACTTTCAACTGCTGCAAAATTCGATGCTCTTATTTCCATATCAATAATTCTTTCTATAGAATATTTTACATCTTCTGAAGTTAAATCATCGCCATTGTGGAACTTAACTCCTTCATGTAAGTTAAAGGTATAGGTTAATCCATCTTCTGATATGTTATAATCCTTGGCAAGTTCTCCTTCTATTTCACCGTAGGTTCCCTGTTTATACTGTAAAAGACCATTGTACATATTCTCTATATGTCTCATGGAACCTGCTGCTGACGCTAGATGAGGATCTAGAGTCTTAGCATCATTAAAGGATAAATCTGTAATTGTTATTTCTCCACCATACATCGAATCTTCTTCGGGTTCTTCACTTTCTTCTGGCTCTTCATTTTCTGCCGGTTCTTCATTTTCTGCCGGTTCTTCATTTTCTGCTGGTTCAGTTCCACCGCAAGCTGCTAATGAAAGTATTAATGTCAAGATAAGTAAAAAACTAATTATTTTTTTCATAAATTCCACTCCTTTTAATTATTATAATATAATTTAAACTCCTCAGGGTGAGGAAGTTTTGATATGTAGTTATGTTCTTCTTTTATTCTTTTTATCTGGTTGTTGATTAGGTTGTCTGAAAATACTTTGTCTTTTGTTAAGAAGTCCTTGTCTTTTATTAGTTCTTGTGATGCTTCTATCAGGTTTGTCGGTAGTGATTTGATTTTCTTTTGTTCTTCTTCATCTAAATCGTACAGGTTTACATCATAGGGTCCGTATCCCAGCTTTTCAGGGTCTATTTTGTTTTCTATTCCGTCTATCATTGCCAGTAAAAATGCTGCGTAGGTCAGGTATGGGTTGCACATGGCATCTGGTGACCTTACTTCAAATCTTTTTTCGTCTTCATCTACTGCATATCCCGGTATCCTTATTACTGCACTCCTGTTTGCCGTTGCATAGCATACGCTTACCGGTGCTTCGTATCCCGGTACCAGTCTTTTGTATGAGTTGGTGGTCTGGTTTGAGAAGGGCATTATTGCCGGTGCATGTTTTAGTATTCCTCCTATGGCATATAGGGCTGTGTCACTAAGGTCTGAGTATCCTCCTTCTTTGTAGAA
>DPPH01000155.1:3742-4137 GCA_003539375.1 Clostridiales bacterium | reverse complement strand
GAGAAGGGTTTTGGCATGAAGGTTATTGTTTTACCTTCCTTGTATGCCTGGTTTCTTAGAAAGTATTTGATTATCATGGTCCTGTCTGCCATTTGTTCTATGTCTGCAAAGTCTACTTCTACTTCTACCTGTCCCGGACTTCCGTTTTCCGAGTGGTGGTATTTTATAGGTATGTTTGCTTTTTCAAGAAGAAGGCTTACCTTGTCTCTAAAGTCTGAACTTGTGTCAAAGGGTTTGTCCAGGTGGTAGGCTCCTTCCTTAGGTGTTACTATTCCCAGGTTATCTTCCTGGGTTTTTTCTAAGTTCCAGGGAGATTGTTTTGAGTCTATGTTTACATACATGTTTCCATTTTCGTTTTTTACGGATATATGGTCTAGTACGTAGAATTCAAATTC
>DPPH01000155.1:474-3486 GCA_003539375.1 Clostridiales bacterium | reverse complement strand
TCTGCTATTCCTTTTTCTTTTAGTAGTTTTTTTGTTTTTTCTACTATGTATCTAGGGTCGTCTTCGTATCTTTTTAAACCGGTCTTTTCTATTGTGTACATGTTGCATATCATTACCAGGGTCTTTACCTTTGCAAAGGGGTCTATAAAGGCTGTTCTTATGTCCGGTATGAATACCATGTCTGATTTTTCTACGCTTTTAAATCCGTAGCTTGATCCGTCAAATCCTATTCCTTTTTTATATATTTCTTCGTCGTATTTTTCTTTTGTTATAGAGAGATGATGCCACTTTCCTACCATGTCTACTATTTTAAAGTCTATGATTTCTACATTTTCACTTTTTATATATTCCTGTACTTCTTCTTTCTTTTTAAACATTTGCTCTCCTTTCTGATGTTTATTAATATATATAGCAATATTTATGCCAATTTTTTTATTATTTTACATTGCCTTAGAAAGGATTTCGTGTATGATTCCTGCACATTTATGAAATTTTGTCCGCAAAAATCCTTTTTTCTGTTTTATTTGTCTTTATATTTAGACTGTTTATACATATAATCATCTATTTTAGTAATATTTTGTTTATATGCTACCTATAATCACAATTTTTTTATGGCATGAATATTGCTACAATATATTATTAGAACAGAGGTGGTTAGTATATGGATAAAAAAGATTATATAGGTATAATTAATAAAAGAGTTGACCAATTATATCCTGAATTTGTAAAAATAAGAAGATTCCTACATGAAAATCCTGAATTAAGTACAAAAGAGTTTAATACTCAAAAATACCTTCTTAAATTATTAGATAAATATGATGTAGAGATTGATTCTAATATAAAAGGTACCGGTATCTGTGCTACATTAAAAGGTAAATTTCCGGGAAAAACTATCGCCTTTAGAGGAGATATGGATGCCCTAAATATAAAGGAAGAAACTGGATTGCCTTATAAATCTGCTAAAGATGGTATAATGCATGCCTGTGGACACGATTCCCACATGACCTTCTTAATGGGATCTCTTATGGTATTGAGTGAATTCAAAGATCAATTGAAGGGTAATATCAAGTTTATATTTCAACCAGCTGAAGAAAGCGTTGGTGGCGCTAGAGAAATGATTGAAGATGGAGCTCTAAATAATCCAAAAGTAGATTTAATAATAGGAAGTCATATTTGGCCTGAAATAGATACCGGAACTATAGGCTTAAAAAAAGGTCCTATTATGTCTTCTCCGGATATTTTTGAAATTGAAGTGATTGGTAAAGGAGGGCATGCTGGTAAGCCTGATAAAGTAGTAGATCCTATAATGTTAGCCGGAGAAATTATAACTTCTATTGAAAATAAAATACTAAGACCTTCTAATCCTTTTGAACCTATAGTTATAACTTCATGTTCAATTAATGGTGGGAATAGCTACAATGTTGTTCCCGACACCTGTACAATAAAAGGTACTGTTAGAACATTTAGTGAAAAGAGTAGAGATTACGTTGAAGGTAAAATGAAAAACCTTATCAATAGTGTAGTTAATATGAGCGGAGGTCAATCTGAATTTAAGTATATTAGAAGATTTCCACCTACTATTAATGAATCAAATACTATTGACTTTATATATGAATCTGCTTCAGAAATTATTGGAGCTTCAAATGTTTTAAATATAAAATATCCTTCAATGAGTAGTGAAGATTTTTCATACTTTTTAAATGAAATTCCCGGTGCCTATATCTTTATCGGAACTAGAAATGAAAAGAAAAATTTTATTTATGATTTGCACAATCAGAAATTTACAATTGATGAAGAAGCATTAAAAGTAGGTATTAAAGTCTTCGTTAAATCTGCACTAGACTATTTACAGTAGTAAATTTCCTCCAAATATATTTTTTTAAAACTTCCAATTTGAAAATCTAGATTTTATTTAGATTTATTATTGGAAGTTTTTTTGTTTTTCATATTCATTAAATTATGAATAATTATTTATTAAAATTAGATTAAAATATGAATTTTCTACAATATATATGTTAAAATATAAGCAAATAAAGGAAAAGAGGTTTTTAGTATGAAAAAAATATTTATATTTTTGTTAATACCTCTGCTGATTTTCACATCCTGCAGTAGTGATAAGAAAGATGAAAAAGAATATACCGATGATGAAATTTTAGTTATGGGTGAAAATTACCTTGATGCTCTACTTACCGGCAAGTACGAAGGGGCTTATGATGATTTTCCTCATGATAAGGATATGGAAGAAGCTGTAAGTCCTGAAGGTTATAAAGAAATATTTGATCAACTAAAGGTACAGTCAGGAAATCTTATTGAAAAGAAAGGGACTAGCATCGAGGTAAAGGGAGATTATAGAATAGCATCCTACGGACTCATATTTGAAAACCAGTCTTTGAATATGAACGTAGTTTTTAATAAAGAAGGTCAGATCTCTGGATTGAATTTTACCCAGTATACATTTGGTCCTTCCGAAGAACTTAGTGAAAATGAAATAGAGATAGAGTTTGGGGTGGAAGGTTATAAACTTAAAGGTATATTAACCCTTCCGCCTGATAAAGAAGGTCCCCATCCATGTATAATACTAGTTCACGGCTCCGGACCTAATGACTTAGATGAAACTATAGGTCCAAACAAACCTTTCAAAGATATAGCTGAGGGTTTATCCCAAAAAGGTGTAGCTGTTTTTAGATACAACAAGAGGACCTTTACTCACGGTCAAAAAATGATGGAAGAGGGGATTATTACACCTTATGAAGAAACTGTTGAAGATGTAGTAAAAGCCTTTGAAGTGATTACCAATCGTGACGATGTAGATCCTAATGAAGTTTATGTTTTAGGTCACAGCATGGGAGGTAACCTAATCCCTAAAATCAATGAATACTTAGAAAATCCTGCTGGTTATGTTATAATGGCTGGAAGTGTAAGCTATTTAGAAGATCTAATGGTTGAGCAAATAGAATACTTGGCTAATCTAGATGGAAATGTTACGGAAGAAGAAGAGAAGTATATTTCTGA
>DPPH01000155.1:0-261 GCA_003539375.1 Clostridiales bacterium | reverse complement strand
GAAGAAGAGAAGTATATTTCTGAAACTAAGGCAGCTGTTGAAAAAATTAAGAATCTAGACGAACTGGAACCCGGTGAAATGATATTAAATGCCCATAAAGAATACTGGCAGTACTTTCACGACTACAATATAGAGGCATCAGTGAAAAGTATAAGTGTCCCTACCTTAGTTTTACAGGGAGAAAGAGACTACCAGGTAAATATGGATGAATTCAATAAATGGAAAGGCATGACTAAAGACTTAGGAAATTTTAATTTTATA
>DPPH01000047.1 GCA_003539375.1 Clostridiales bacterium | reverse complement strand
TTATTCTATTGTCTATGTTCTTTTGCCGTCTTTTCTGAGCGACAACTTTTATAGTTTAACATGTCTTTGCCTTGGGTGTCAAGAACTTTTTTAAAAGTTTTTTATTTTTTTATGTCTTTCCTTAAGTTGCTTTATAAGATTATCATATAAAGTATATGCTGTCAATACTTTTTCAAGATTTTTTTCTCTTAGTTTTTATTGAAATTTCAACGCTTGAACATTGTATACAAACCACCAGGGTGCGTTTATTCTAATTTACTTTTGATGTTTGTTTTATTGTAGTTTTCATTCGTATTAATCTTAAGTTTAATGACTATTAATTTGTAATCGTTCGTTTTAATTTGAAATTTAAAAAATCGGCTATTTAAATAAAAATAACCGATTCTTTTATTTGGTTTTTTTCCCAATTCTCCCAAGTAGGCACTTCTGTTTCTAGTGTAGAGTATCCTGTTTTCATTCCTTCTCTATATATAGCTTTGATTTTTTCCCAATCTTCTTCTGAAAAATTGGTTATATGTATGTCTTTCAAACTTATTTCCTTAATCTTCTAAAGGTTTCATAGTTGGGAATAAGATTACGTCTCTTATAGATGGAGAATCTGTAATTAGCATTACCAGTCTATCTATACCTATACCCAGTCCTCCAGTAGGAGGTAGTCCTACTTCTAGAGCATTTACGAAGTCTGTGTCCATCATGTGAGCTTCATCGTCTCCAGCTTCTCTCTGCTTTAGCTGTTCGTCAAATCTCTCTCTTTGGTCTATAGGATCGTTTAGCTCTGAAAATGCATTAGCAACTTCCCAAGTGTTTATAAAAGCTTCAAATCTATTCGTGATTCTTGGATCATCAGGATTTCTCTTAGCTAAAGGAGATACTTCTACAGGATGATGAAGAACAAATGTTGGTTGAATTAAATCTTTTTCGCAGAATTCTTCAAAAGCTAGGTTTACAATGTGTCCTATTTTCATTGAGTCTTCTACTTCTAAATTTAGTTTATCTTTTGCAATCTTCCTTGCTTCTTCATCACTTTCAAGGGAGTAAAAGTCTACTCCTGTTTCTTCCTCTACCAATTCGTGCATTGATACTCTCTTCCAAGGAGGTGTTAAGTCTATCTCTTTTCCTTGGTATGTTATCTTCGTAGTTCCAAGAGCTTTTTCTGCCATATGAGAGATGATTCCTTCAGTTAAGTCCATCATATCATTGTAATCAGCATAGGCTTTATATACTTCCATTGCAGTGTATTCTGGGTTGTGCTTAATAGACATTCCTTCATTTCTAAACATTTTGCCCATTTCGTAAACCCCGTCAAATCCACCTACAATAAGTCTTTTTAAAAACAGTTCATTAGCAATTCTCATATACATGTCTATATCTAAAGTGTTGTGATGAGTTATAAATGGATTAGCTGAAGCTCCTCCAGCAATTGTATTTAAAATTGGAGTTTCTACTTCTAAGTATCCTCTATCATCTAAATACTCTCTTACAGCTTTTATGATTTTATTTCTTTTTATAAATGTTTCCTTAACTTCAGGATTTACAATAAGGTCTGTATATCTTTGTCTGTATCTTAAGTCCGGATCTTTTAATCCGTGGTATTTTTCTGGTAGAATCTGCAGGGATTTTGATAGTAAAGTTACTTCTTCTGCTCTTATCGATACTTCTCCCCTTTTAGTTTTGAAGATTTCACCCTTTACTCCTATTATGTCTCCAATGTCATAAGTTTTAAGGTACTCGTATTCTTCATCTCCTAAAAGATTTTGCTTTGCAAATATTTGAATTTGCCCTGTGCTGTCCTGGATATCATAAAATCCAACTTTACCCTGGCCTCTTTTAGACATAATACGTCCTGCACAGGATACCTTCTTACCTTCATACTCTTCAAATTTTTCATGAATTTCTTTAGAATGGTCAGTTACATCGTATTTTTCTATTTTGTATGGGTTTCTACCATCTTCAACTAATTTACTTAATTTTTCTCTTCTTATTTTTCTCAGTTCATTTAGGTTCTCAAGATCAGACATTGTTACACTCCTTTATTTACTTAATTAATGTTGATAATCTTATATTCAACAGTTCCACCATCTGGTGTAGGTACTGCTACAGTTTCTCCCGGCTTTTTACCTATTAGGTTTTTACCTAATGGGGATACGTTTGAAATTTTTCCTTTAAATGGATCTGCTTCTGCTGAACCAACTATCTTATATTCCATTTCTTCGTTGAATTCCAAGTCTTCCACCTTAACACGACTTCCAACATTTATTATTCCACTGTCGTCGTCGTTGTCCTGGATTATTCTTGCATTCTTTATCATGTTTTCCAGTTTAGCGATTCTTCTTTCAATATCAGCTTGCTCGTTTTTTGCTTCGTCGTATTCAGAGTTTTCACTTATATCTCCAAAAGCTAAAGCTTCTTTTATTTTCTCCGCTACTTCTTTTCTTTTATTCACTTTAAGGTCGTCTATTTCATTCTTTAATTCTTCTAACCCCTCTTGGGTTAGTAAGATTTCATTATTATCCATGTTTTAATTCTCTCCTTTGAATATTTTTAATGTTTCATTATTTGAATAATTATATTGTATAGAACAGTACTTGTCAAGATTCAGACTTAGGCTATACAATAAGCTCTTTTAGAATTTTCTCAAATTCCTTTTTTTCTTTCACTTTATTTATCCTATCTCTTATTTTAGCTGCATTTTCCATGCCTTTTATATACCAACCGGTATGTTTTCTCATCTCCAGTATAGCTCTTCTTCTACCTTTATATTTCTCTATAAGTTCAAAATGCCTTAGTATCATATGGAGCTTTTCTTTACTGGTTACTTCAATTTCTTCATTATTATATATATTAGACAGGGATTTTATCAGCCAAGGATTTCCAAGAATGCCTCTTGCCAACATTATTCCATCGCATCCTGTTTTCTTTTCCATCCCCTTAGCATCTTCTACAGTAAATATATCCCCGTTTCCAATTACCGGTATATTCAAGTTTTCTTTTACTTCTTTTATTACATCCCAGTCGGCTTTGCCACTGTAAAATTGCTGTCTATGTCTACCGTGGACAGTTAATGCATCTGCACCTGCTTCTTGAATTATTTTACCTACTTTTACAGCATTTATACTATCTTCATCCCATCCCGCTCTAATCTTTGCCGTTACTGGTTTGTTAGCAACTCTTTTAATCTTGTATACTATTTCTCCAATCAGGTCAGGATTTTTCATGAGGGCACTACCATCTCCATTTTTAACTATTTTAGGTGCCGGACATCCTAAATTTAAATCTATTAGGTCAATTCTTTCATTATTATTTATATACTTTTCTATTACTTCTACAAAAATATCCGGTTCCGACCCAAAAAGTTGTATTCCCATCGGTCTATTTTTATCTTCTATATTCATTAGTTCCTTTGTTTTTGTATCATTATAATATAACCCTTTAGCACTAATCATTTCTGTAAATAAAAGACCAGCTCCCATTTCACTACATATTGTTCTGAAAGCTGTATCTGTTATTCCTGCCATTGGGGCTACAAAAATATTGTTTTTCAGTTGTAGGGTACCTATGTTCATTTTTAACTCCAATCTATTTCGTAATCTTTCCAATCAATAATTATTTCTTCGGATTTATGTTTCCCAACTAGTTTTCCTTCTTTATTAATTCTTATGTTTTCTAATTCTTTAACAGTTTTTCTATTTCTTTTGTTTACTTTTATATTAGTGTCTTTAGACTTTAAATAAGTGGTGCATGTTTTTGCAATATTTTCTAGGTTATCTTTTATTAGATTGTTGAAATTTAGTTCTATAGTATTTAAAATTTTACCTATTAATATTTCTCTGCTTATATCTTTGTTGTAGTATAACCTAAAACTAAGAATTATACTTTTATCATTATTTTTTAAAGATTTGTAACTATCAATTTCCGCTGCAAATTCATTCCCTAAAATTACTTTTTCCCAAATATATTCTACTTCTTCAAAATTCTCATTTGCAACTTCAATGATCGAAGCAGCTCCAAGACAGTTTATTAGGGACTCTATGAAATCTTTATTAAAGTTATTTCTATCCAACTTTAAAATAAGGCTCATTAAAACTTTATTTTTAAAGTTTTTTAAGTCCTTATCCAGATAAGTATTTCCTTCTATATCATCTTCTGAAAGTACAAGCATACCTTTTGGGCAGTCTTGCGATATGTTTCTACATTTAGCTCCTGTTGACTCTATACTTTCAAATTGCAAAAATACTCTTCCCATAAATTTAGTATTAAGTTCTTTTTCAATTAATTCGTATTCGTACATTCCATCACCTTATTTTCTGATATGAATAATACTACAAAATTTACTATTAGTCAATTATATAGAAATAATGAAAAGATAATGTAATTACTTTATAATTGACAGTTGTTATATCAAATAATATACTTATAATTGAACCCAATTGATAATCATTTTTGAAATTTAAATAAAATAAAGAAGGAGTCGATGTTATGGCGATTATATTAGCAAACGATGCGATGGATCAAGATGCAGCAAAAGCTCTAAAAGAAAGAGGACACGATTTAATAGAACATCATTACGAAATTGATGAGCTAAAAGAAAAGATTAAAGAAGTAGATATAATCATAGTTCGATCTGCTACTAAAATCAGAGAAGAATTAATTGATGAAGCTTCAAAAGGCGGAAAGTTAAAGTTAATCATCAGAGCTGGAGTCGGACTGGACAATATCGATGTAGACTATGCTAAAAGCAAGGGAATAAAAGTCAGAAACACTCCAAATTCCAGCAGCAGAGCTGTAGCTGA
>DPPH01000013.1:12562-16791 GCA_003539375.1 Clostridiales bacterium | reverse complement strand
TTTTTCTACACCTTTTTTTTGGGCAGTTTTTACTAGAGAATACAAGTGACCATTGAAACTGTGGACTCCTCCATCTGATAGTAATCCAAAATAATGCAATTTACTCTTGTTTTTCTTAACATTATCAAAGGCTTTATTGATTTTTTCGTTATTCTCTATACTTCCATCTTTAATTGCCTTAGTGATTCTTGTAAATTCCTGATATACTATTCTACCGCTTCCTATGTTCATATGACCTACTTCGGAATTACCCATCTGTCCTTCTGGTAGACCTACATCAAGTCCGCTTGTTCTTATTTGAGTATTAGGATATTTTTTTATTAACCTATCAAAGTTTGGTGTATCGGCCTTAAGTACAGCATTGCCTTCATAATCTCTACCTATACCCCAACCATCTAATATCATTAGTATTGAAGTTTTTTTATTCATAATCTTCTCCTAAAAGTCTATAATCTCATTAAAGTCTTTACTTTTCAGACTAGCTCCTCCTACTAAGGCTCCATCAATATCTGATTTATTCATCAACTCATTAATATTGTGAGGTTTGACACTTCCACCATACTGTATTCTTATTTTTTCAGATACATCCATACCATATATTTCTTTCAAGATGCTTCTAATATATTTAATCATGTCATTTGCATCATTGCTTGAAGCTGTTTTTCCTGTACCTATAGCCCATATTGGTTCGTAAGCTATTGTTATTGAAGAAGCTTTTTCCTTATCTATGTCTTTCAAATCTTCAGTGATTTGTTTTTTTACTTTTTCTTTTTCTTTTCCTGATTCTCTTTCTTCCAAAGTTTCACCTACGCATAAAATAGGTTTTAAATCGTGTTCTAGTGCTTTTTTGATCTTTTTGTTTATTTCTTCATCTTTTTCACCAAATAACTGTCTTCTTTCCGAATGTCCTAGTATTACATATTTTACGTTCATCTCCTTAAGCATAAGGGGAGATATTTCTCCTGTGAAAGCTCCTTCTTCTTCATAGCTCATGTTTTGAGCTCCAAGTTGTATTTTAGGATTTTTTATCTCTTTACTTACTGCATATAAAGATGTAAAGGGTGGACATATTAGTACATCAACTTCTATGTCTTCATTGTTTTTTAAAAAATCATCTATTTCTTTTGCTAGCTTAATTGACTCTTCAGGAGTTTTGTGCATTTTCCAATTTCCTGCTATAAATGGTATTCTCATTTCTTCCTCCTCTTTATTTATCACTTATAATATCTATTCCCGGTAGGACTTTACCTTCCATAAATTCAAGGGAAGCCCCTCCTCCGGTAGAAATATGTGTCATGGAATCTTCCAGTCCTGCTTTTTTTACAGCTGCAGCACTATCTCCTCCACCTATTATAGATATTATATCATTTTCTGCTAATACTTTACATATTTCCTCTGTACCTTCAGCAAAGTTATCAAATTCAAATACTCCCATTGGACCGTTCCAAATTACTGTCTTTGCTTCTTTTATTAGTTTAGAAAAAAGTTCAATAGATTTCTCACCTATATCAAGTCCCATATAATCTGAAGGTATATTTTCATAACTTACAGTCTTCCATTCTGAATCATTACTGAACTCTTCAGCTACTTTGTAATCTAAAGGTAGTACTAAGTCTACTCTTTTTTCTTCTGCCTTTTTCATAAGTTCTTTTGCTAAATCTATCTTATCTTCTTCCAATATAGATTTTCCTACTTCATATCCTTGAGCTGCTACAAAGGTAAAGGCCATACCACCACCTATTATTATCTTGTCTGCTATGTTTAATAAATTTTCAATAACATTTATTTTATCTGAAACTTTAGCTCCTCCTAAGATTGCAACCAGTGGTTTTTCAGGGTTTTTCAGTACTCCACCAATTTTATCTATTTCCTTTTCTACAAGAAATCCCACACCATTAGGTAGATTTTTTGCTACTCCTACATTTGAAGCATGAGCTCTATGGGAGGTTCCAAATGCATCATTGATAAATACATCTCCCAACTTAGCTAATTCTTTTGAAAAATTTTCCTCATTTTCTTTTTCTTCTTTTCTAAATCTTGTATTTTGAAGCAGTAGTATTTTTTCAAAATCTTTTTTTGACAATTCTACTACCTCTTCATTAATTACATCATCATAATCAGCAAAAACTACTTCACAACCTAGCAATTCTTCCAATTTTTTTCCAACAGGTGCTAAGGTTAATTTTTTATCTGCCTTTCCCTTAGGTCTTCCTAAATGAGACATAAGTATAGGTTTACCACCCTTTTCCATAATGTATTTTATAGTTGGTAATGCCGCAGTTATACGGTTATCATCCGTTATATCTCCCTTTTCATTTAAAGGAACATTAAAATCACATCTAACTAAAACTCTTTTGTTTTTTACATCTAAATCTCTTATGGTTTTTTTCATGGTATCCCTCCAATTCTTTTATACTCTAATAGTAATACATTATTCAAATAAAATAAAGTGCTTCACAGCACTTTATTTTTAATTCTTTAAAGCTTACTCATATATCTTGCTGTTCTTATTAACTGTGCAGTATATGACATTTCATTATCGTACCAGCTCACTACTTTCACCATTTGTTTGCCGTCTACTTCCATTACTCTTGTTAGTTGGGAATCAAATAAGCTTCCGTAGGTTATACCGATAGTATCACTGGAAACTATAGGATCTTCAGTATATCCTAATGTCTCATTTGATGCTTCTTTCATTGCTTTGTTTATTTCTTCTATTGATGTTTTTTCTTCTAACTCAACTACTAAATCTACTACTGAACCTGCTGCTGTAGGAACACGCATTGCCATACCATCTAGTTTACCGTTTAATTTAGGCATTACCTTACCTACTGCTACAGCTGCTCCAGTGGATGTAGGGATAATATTTACTGCCGCTGCCCTACCTCTTCTAGCATCGATTCCTTTGTGGTGTGGTCTATCCAAAGTTGTTTGGTCGTTTGTATAAGCATGAACAGTAGTCATAAGTCCCTTAACTATTTTAAAATTATCATCAAGTACTTTAGCTATTGGTGCTAAACAGTTTGTAGTACATGATGCTGCTGAAACAACTTTTTCACTGCCGTCTAAAACATCGTGATTTACGTTGTAAACTACAGTTTTCATTTCTCCTTTGCCTGGTGCAGATAACAGCACTTTTTTAGCTCCAGCTTTAATATGCTTTTCAGCATCTTCTCTTTTATTAAATACTCCTGTACATTCAAGTACAACGTCGATATCATATTCTCCCCAAGGTAAATTTTCAGGGTCTCTTTCTGCAAATACAGGTATTTCTTTTCCATCTACTATAAGTTTTTGAACATCTCCTTTTTCAAAGGATACACTATCTCTTTTGTAACCACCTTGTGATGAATCATACTTAAGTAGGTGGGCTAAAGTTTCTGCATCTGTTAAGTCGTTTATTGCTCCTATTTCAAAATCCTTATCATCAAACATTAATCTAAATGCTAATCTTCCAATTCTTCCAAATCCATTAATCGCTATTTTTGTTTTCATTATTATCTTCCTTTCTAATTTAGTTTTAAAATTTCTTTAGCTGTTACTTCATCTGTTACTAATATGTAGTTTTTATAATATTTTGAAAAAGCATATATTGCCTTTGCTTTTTTTACACCAGCTGCTGCGCATACTGCATTTTCGATTTTCTCTAAGTCATCTAGTGCAATTCCCACCGAGGTAGAATGCATTATCGGCTCTCCGTCTTTATCGAAATAAAACCCTAAGGCTTCTGCACATGCATTTTTAATTTTTAATTCGTCTCTTGTGACTTCTGGTAACTTTCTTCTTACTGCCATGTCTTCAGATCTTCCTAATCCAAATAACAAAAGATTTACATCTTTTAGATCCTTAAGTATGTCCTTGATTTGAGGATTGGTTTTTAAAGCTTCTAATATATCTGGTCTAATATTATCTGGGACGTGTAAAAGTTTATACCTAGCATCTAATTTTTTAGCAAGTTTTGATGCTATAGAATTGGCTTGAATATCCATACTTTCTCCTAGTCCTCCTCTTCCCGGTAGAACAAGTAAATTATCCGGATAATTTTTCTTTTCCATTTGTTCTGCTAAAGATGCCATGGTAGTCCCGCCCATGATAGCTATTTTCATATCTTTTTTTATTAATTTTTCTACCACTTTAGCAGCTTTTTTGCCCAAATCTTTAAAAACCATACTGTCTTTTGAAGAATCTCCTTCTACAATAAAAACGTCCTTTATTCCTAATTTATCTTT
>DPPH01000013.1:11016-12270 GCA_003539375.1 Clostridiales bacterium | reverse complement strand
TCTCCTTTTTTTGATATATACATACCACTGGATTCTACAATTATTAAGTCTAGTTTCCTCAAGTCATCTATTTCAGCCCTTATTTTTCTTTCAGTCTCTCCTATTTCTTTCGCCAATATACGTCTGCCTATAGGTTGACTTTCCTTAATAATTTTTAAAAGACCGTATCTTTTTAACATTATTTTTTTTATTTCAGGAGCCACAATGTTTAATAAATTCAAAATTTTCTTTTCACTCATTTCAAACTCCTTTGGTCTTTTTTTGTCCTATATGTATGTTTTTTGTCCCTTGTTTGCATTATACTATTTATTTTGAAATTTATCAAGTTTAAAACTAAAAAATAAACAGCTCATAATGAGCTGTTTTCCTTTAATATCTTCTTCTTATTGAAGAGGATGGTATACCTATTTCGTCTCTGTATTTTGCTACTGTTCTTCTTGATATTTTTATATTTTTTTCTTTAAGTTTATCCGCAATTTTCTGATCACTTAGAGGTTTCTTCCTATTTTCATTATCAATTAAATCTTTTATTGTGCTTTTTATGCTTGTAGACGAAACTCCTTCTTCTCCTTTTTGAACACCACTGGAAAAGAAATACTTTAATTCAAAAAGACCTCTTGGAGTTTGTACGTATTTACCGTTTGTTGCTCTACTTACCGTAGATTCGTGAACTTCAATATCCTCGGAAACATCCTTTAGTACAAGGGGTTTTAAGTATTTTGTTCCTTTGTCGAAAAATTCTCTTTGGAATTTTAGAATTGATTCAGTGACATTGTACATAGTTTGTCTTCTCTGTTCTATGCTTTTTAGCAACCACATGGAAGCATTAAATTTATCACTTAAGAATTTATTAGTATCTTTGTCTTTTACCTGATTTAACATTTTTTTGTAATAGCTGCTAATATGAAGAGAAGGTACATTTGAGTCATTTACCAGTATAATGTACTCACCATCGACTTTTTTAATGGTTACATCAGGAGTTATATATCTTATATTATCCGTTTCAAGTACAAACCCTCTAGATGGTTTTGGTTCCAGCATTCTAATTACGTCGCAAATTTCCTGTACTCTAGGAATTTCTTCATCTATATCTTTTGAAATATCCTGCATTCTGTTGCAGGCCAAATTATCTATATGTTCATCTACAACCATATAGACTTTTTTATCAATTATACCCTTTTCTTCTAATTGGATTTTCAAACATTCCTTTAGATCTCTTGATGCTATTCCGACAGGATCAAATTTTTGGATAAC
>DPPH01000013.1:9842-10731 GCA_003539375.1 Clostridiales bacterium | reverse complement strand
GTACTTATTAGATAACCTTTTTTATCCAAAGATTCAATAATCTGTTCACCAATTTCTTTTTCCCAGTCTTTTGAAAACGTTAAACCTAGCTGGTTTAAAAGGTGAGTTTTCAAAGACATTTTTTTAGATGTATAACTTTCAAAGGTTTCTTTTTGTTCTGAAGTTTTCGAATATGATTTATAACTGATATCGTCGTATTTCTCTACAACTTCCTGCCAATCTATATCATCATCTTTAGCTTTTTCTTCTTTTCCTTCTTCCTTTTTCTTTTCAGCTACCTCTAAAAAAGGATTGGTTTCCATTTGCTTATTTATATATTCTCTTAATTCTAAGTTATTATACTGTAAAACCTGTATAGCTTGTCTTAATTCTGGTGTCATTATTAACTTTTGAGTCTGCTGCATATTAAGTTCAAATCCTACTTTCAAGCTATCCCTCCTAATTCTATTCAAGATTCATACCAATTTTAACATTTTTAGGTGAATTTTACAATACGAATTAATTTTTTACATAAAAAAAGCAAGAATTATTTCTCAAATATCTTGCTATTACTTACGTGCAGCTTATGATATTACTTTTAATTTAATCTTACAAATTCTTTTATAAATTCCTTTTCCGGACTTTTAAAATATTCTTTATTTTTATGCTCAATTACACATCCGTCTTTCATAAATACTATTTCATCACACAACCTAAAGGATTGAGCAGTATTATGGGTAACTATTAATATAGTTGTTTTATATTTTTCATTTATACTTTTAAGAGTACTTTCAATTAGTTTTATAAAATTAGGATCAATATTGGCTGTTGGTTCGTCTATTATCAATATTTCCGGGTTAAAAGATAGGGCCCTTGCCAAAGATACTTTTTGCTTTTCTCCACCTGAGAG
>DPPH01000013.1:7761-9534 GCA_003539375.1 Clostridiales bacterium | reverse complement strand
TCACGAAATTTCAATGGTGCAGCTATGTTTTCATATACAGTATCATTAAATAAATAGGAGTTATGGCTTACGTAGGTTAGATTATCTTTTATTTTATTAAAATACTGTCCGTTGTAAATAATCCTACCAGATTCCGGCTCTAATAAATCCGCAATTATTTTCATCATTGTTGTCTTTCCTGAGCCGTTTGGACCTAATATCCCTGTAATAATATTTTCTTTTATTGTTAGGTTTTTTACATTAAGTACAGTTTTTCCATTGTAAATTTTTTTAATATTTTCTAATTTTATACCCATTATTATCCCCCATAGTTCTATTGTAAAGAAAAGAATTTGAAATAAAGGATATAGTCAATAGTATTATACCCATAGCAATAGAAGTATCGTAATTACCCATACTGTTACTCATTGCAATAAATGTAGTCATTACTCTAGTATGTCCTTTTATATTCCCACCTACTATCATTACTGCTCCAACTTCTGAAATTGCTCTACCAAAACCTGTTACTGTAGCAACTAAAATTAAAGGTTTTAGTTCTTTTATTAATTTTATAAAAGTATGTTTCCTATTAGCACCAAGAGTTTTACATATTTCGATAATTTCTCTTCCCGTGTCCTTTGAGTTAGTAAATACTATTCCCGTTATTATCGGGGTTACTAGAAGGGATTGAGCTATTATCATAGCTGTTGGAGTATATATCAAGCCTACAGAACCTAAGGGTCCGCTTCTGGATATTATTAATACTGTCACCAACCCTACTACTACTGGAGGTAAACCCATAGCAGTATAATAAATTTTAGATAGGGTAGTTTTACCTCTGAAATCTTTTATTCCAGTCAACAATCCCAAGGGTACTCCTATAAAAGCAGAGATAATGGTAGATGCAAAGGATACATAAATTGACAGCAAGACTATGCTGTATATTTCCCTATCAAAAGAGAATATTAATTTAAATGCTCCTTCTACACCTTCTAAAATATATTCCATTATCTCTCTCCATTATATTAATTATTTAGCATTTGGATGGAAAAGTACCTCTCCGTAGGCTTTATATGTTCCTATTAATTCCTGTGCTTCTTCTGATATTATCCAGTTTACAAATGCTTCTGCTGCTTCTGCATTTATTTGATCATTTTTACCCGGATCTACCTGTATGACTCCATACTGATTAAATAATATTTCGTCTCCTTCTACAAGGACTACTGATTCTAAGTTATCTTTCATAGATAAGTATGTAGCTCTGTCACTCATAGTATAACCTTGAAGTTCTTCAGCCATAGTTATGGTGTCTCCCATACCTTTGCCTACTTCTACGTACCAGTCTCCTTCTGGAGTTATTTCTGCTGCTTCCCAAAGAGATCTTTCTTTTGTATGGGTTCCAGAATCATCTCCTCTTGATACGAAGGAATTTTCAGATTCACTTATTTGGGTTAAAGCTTCTACTACATTTAATCCTGCTACTCCAGCTGGATCGGATTCCGGGCCGATTATTACAAAATCATTGTACATAACATCAAATCTTTCAGGACCGTGTCCTTCTGCGACGAAGGCTTCTTCCCTTGCTTTAGCATGTACAAGCAGTACATCCGCTTCTCCATCCATACCTTTTTGAAGGGCTGCTCCAGTACCTACAGCTACTACTTTTACTTCTACTCCAGTTTTTTCTTCAAAATCCGGAAGTATATAATCTAGCAAACCACTGTTTTCAGTACTTGTTGTTGTGGCTAATATTAATTCGCCACCTTCCTCAGCAGGTTCTTCTTCCTCTGCAGG
>DPPH01000013.1:6278-7467 GCA_003539375.1 Clostridiales bacterium | reverse complement strand
CTTCTTCCTCTGCAGGTTCTTCTGCTGCCGGTTCCTCTTCTACTGGTTCTTCCGGCTCATCTGGTGCTTGACTGCAACCTACAGCAAAAACCAGCATTACTATTAAAAGTAATGATATACCTTTTCTAAAATTTTTCATGTTCTCTCCTCTTATATAATATTTCTCCAAACTAAATAAAAAAACTATCCAAAGGATAGCCAGAAGCCTCCTTTCCACAATGGGAGGCACCGCCGTTTCCAACGATACCCTTCGGCTAAAAATCCTTGTCCGGATTATTAGCTCGGAGATAAATAAATTATATAATATATTGAATTTAATTTCAATGATGTCGGTTATTAATTATCCAAAATCTGTATTAAAAAAGAAGGACTAGTCCTTCTTTTATTCTAAATCTTCTAAATATTTTTCAGCTTGTACAGCTGCTATCGCTCCATCAGCTGTCGCTGTTACTACCTGTCTCAGGTCTTTTACCCTAACATCGCCTGCAGCAAAAACTCCAGGTATTTTTGTTTTCATATTTTCATCGGTTTTAATATAACTTCTCTCCAAATCAAGTTTTCCTTCAAATAGTTTTGTGAAAGGAGTATATCCTACGAATATAAATACACCGAGCATACCATCTTCAGCTTTATAATTTGTAAGCTCACCAGTTTTTTTGTTTTTAAGTACTATTTCATTTACAAGACCATCACCTTTAATTTCTTCAACTACTGAATCCCAGATGAATTCTATTTTTTCATTTTTAAAAGCTTTTTCCTGTATTGATTTAGCTGCTCTAAGTTCGTCTCTTCTATGAACCACGTATACTTTTCTTCCAAACTTAGTTAAAAACATTGCTTCTTCTACTGCAGTATCTCCACCACCTATTACAAAGATATCCAACCCTTCGAAAAAAGCTCCGTCGCAGGTTGCACAGTAAGATACTCCCTTACCGATAAATTCCTTTTCACCAGGACAACCTAAAAATCTCGGCTCTGCTCCTGTTGCAATTATTACAGATTTTGCTCTGTATTCTCCACCTTTAGCTTTTAATACCTTAGTTTTTCCTACAAGTTGTACTTCTGTTATCTCATCGGAAACTTTCTCTACCCCAAACTTTTTTGTCTGAGCAACCATTCTATCAATAATAGCTGGTCCTGTATCTCCTTCTAAAGCTCCAGGATAATTTTCCACTTCTTCAGTTTGAAC
>DPPH01000013.1:1654-5902 GCA_003539375.1 Clostridiales bacterium | reverse complement strand
ACATTTATTATAAGTTGAGCTATATTTGTAGAGTGATCTCCTATTCTTTCTAAATTGCTTATACAATCTAAAAATATTATTCCTGATTGTGGTAAGCAAATATTTTCATTTAACCTGTCAATGTGATTACTCCTGTGTTCCTTTTCCATTTTATTAAGCAAGTTTTCTTTTTTTAGCACTTCTAGACCTATTTCGTAATTTGCTGTCTTAAAGGAAAGAAGTGAAGTCTTGTACATATCGTGAGCTAAATCAAACATTTCTTTAAGTTCTGATTTGGCCTTTTCAGAAAAACCTACTTCATTTTCTACATTATATATAGCAAGCTCTCCTATGTTATCTGCATGATCTCCTACTCTTTCTATGTCATTTATAACATTCATTATAGTAGAAACTATATCTTTTTCAGCATTTGTAAGAGATGCTTTATTAACCTTTACAAGAAACTCTAATATACCTCTGTTAAGATCATTTATTCTTTTTTCCATTTCAAATACTTCTAAAGCCAGAGATTCGTCTCCATTAAGAAGAGCATCTTCAGCAGTAACAAATTGCTTCTCTACTAATTTCCCCATACTTAAAACTTCTTTTGATGCTTGAGTTAATGCAATAGAAGGTGTAGCAATAAGTCTATTATCAATGTATTTAAGCTGTCCTTCTTTAGGTAAGTCTTCTCCTCTTATTATTCTCTTAGATGCCTTTACTATTTGGTTTGCAAAAGGATACATAATAGCTACGTTTATTACATTAAATAAGGTATGGGCATTTGCTATCTGTCTTTCTATACCCGTTGGGGTAATCATAAAGACTAAGCTTTCTACCGGTTTTCTTAGTACAATCAGGAATATTGCCGTTCCTATTAAGTTAAATAACAAGTGCATAACAGCAGCTCTTCTTGCTGTCTTGTTAGCTCCAATGCTAGATATCATAGCTGTTACACAGGTACCTATGTTCTGACCAAATATAATAGGAAATGCCATTTCTACTGTTATTAGACCACTCCCAGCTACAGCTAATAGTAGGCCTGTGGTAGCACTACTGCTTTGTAGAAGGGCTGTAATTCCAAAACCTGCTAATATTCCAATTAAAGGGTTGTTAAAGTTAGATAAAATATCTATAAATATTTGAGATTCTTCTAAAGGCTCTATAGCTTCTTTCATTAATGCCATTCCTAAAAATAGTATACCAAATCCAATAAAAATCTCAGCTACATCTTTAGTCTTTTTCTTCTTTCCAATTAGGTATAAAACCATCCCTGCCCCTATAATTAAAGGTGCAGCATCGGTGAGCTTAAATGCTACCAGTTGGGCTGTTACGGTGGTACCAATATTAGCACCCATTATAACTCCGATGGCCTGGTTTAGGTTCATTAGTCCAGCATTAACAAAACCAACGGTCATAACCGTAGTTGCTGAACTACTTTGAACAATCATAGTAACTACTGCTCCTACAAAAACCCCCATAATCCTCTTATTAGTAAGAGCCGCAAGGATTTGTTTTAACTTAGATCCTGCTGTTTTTTGTAGGGCGTTTCCCATGTAGGTCATTCCAAAAATAAATAAACTAAGTCCTCCAATAACGCCAATCGCGATTTCCATTAATTTCCTCCATAAATTTTAATAATTTTAGTATAAATTCGGGAAGTTTTTTTGTCTTAAAACTTCGTATAAGATAATATTGACTGAGTTTGCTAAATTTAAAGACCTTGCTTCTTCATTTTTTATCATTGGAATTTTTATTCTCTGGTCTTTAAATTTTTCGTGTAAATCCTCCGGTAATCCGGCTGTTTCTTTTCCAAATACTAGATAACATTCCTCAGGGTACTCTATATCGCTGTAGAATTTCTCTGCTTTAGTAGTAGAAAAATAAAACTTTTCACTACCTTTTTCTTCTATTAACTGGTAAATATCATCATAGTATTCTATATCTAATTTGTCCCAGTAATCTAGACCGGCTCTTTTAAGATATTTATCTCTTACTGAAAAGCCTAATGGTCTTATAAGAATTAATTTTGTGTTAGTTGCAGCGCAAGTTCTTGCTATATTTCCAGTGTTTTGAGGTATATCTGGTTGATATAAAACTATATTTATGCTCATAACATCCCTCCATATTATTATAACATTTAATAGATAAATTGAAAGTTATAACTTGATTTTATTAATTTATTATACACCCACCTTATCACAATATTTTTCTATATTACAATTGCTGCATTCAGGATTTCTAGCCTTACATATATTTCTTCCGTGGCTTATCAGCAAGTGATGCATTTCAATCCAATTTTCCTTTGGTATTATTTTCATCATATCATCAGAAACCTTGTCTGCAGTACTACTTTTTGTAAACCCGATTCTTCTACAAATTCTATATACATGAGTATCCACAGGGAAAGTTGGCTCTCCAAATCCAACTGCTAATACTACACTAGCAGTTTTTCTCCCTACTCCCGGTAACTTCATTAAATCTTTCATTTTATCAGGAACTTCTCCATTGTACTCATCATCTATTATCCTTAAAAGTTTATATATATTTTTAGATTTATTTTTATATATACCTATCTCTCTTATGTTATCTTCAATTTCTTTTCTAGTTAATTTTAAAAGAGATTCTAAATCAGGATATTTTTTGTATAAGCTTTCTGTTACCTTATTTACACTTTTATCAGTACTTTGAGCACTTAAAACTGTTGATATTAAAAGTTGAAGCTTTGTATTAAAATCCAATCCTGTTTTTACAACTGGATAATGTTCTCTCAATCCTGAAATTACTTTTCCAACCTTTTTTTTCATTTAAACTCCACCTAACATCTGTATATTTCTCTTTTTAGAACTTCAATCCTACCATCCATTTCGAAATATTTTTCAACTTGATTTATTATTTTATCAGAAAATTTGCCGCTATTTGACACTGTAGCAAAGGTTATTATACTTCTATTCCATTTATCATTATAATCGGTTTCTGCTATAGTAATATTATACTTGTTTTTAAGTTTATCAAGAATACTTTTTAGAATTCTTCTCTTATCTTTCAAGGAATTAGATTCGTATATATATATTTCTATTTGGCATACTGTTATCATTAAATCACCCACAATAAAAGGGTCAAATTTCAGACCCTTATTCTAATCCGTAAATACTTTCCACATAGTCTTCTACCTGGGATGGATCATGAAGATAAAAAGAAAGATTTTCCATTATTTTAGCTCTACCAGGTAAAATGGCTGTTTCTAATTTATCAGTACTAAAATTTACAGCATCAGAAGCCAATAAAAGCATATCTGATAAAGATAAATCAGTTTTAATATGACTGTAGGTTTCTTTTACTACTACAGGAAGTTTGAAAGAAAGAGATTTTTTTATTGCACTTTTTACAAATTCCTGCTGCGCTTTTATCCTACCTATATCCCCGTCCTTATATCCAGTAGTCATATCGTTATTATGTCTAAATCTTAAATACTGCAATGCATGTTCTCCATCTAGAACCTGTGTCCCTGCAGGTATATCTATTTTTAATGGTGGATTGTCGTAAGGATCTTCGTATTCCATATGGAATGGAACATCTACTTCTACCCCACCAATTATATCCACAACATTTTCTACTGCTTCGTAATCTACGGTGACGTAATTATGTACAGGGATGTCCATGATATTCTCTACAGCCTTCATCAAACCTTTAATCCCTACACTAGAATATATAGCATTTATTTTCTTATCTCCAGGATTTTCGTATCCCGATCTGTAAAAATAGGTATCCCTAGGTATAGACAAAATATTTAAGTCTCCTGATTTCCTATCAAAACTTACCAGCATTATTGTATCTGATCTTTTTTCTTCTAGTCCTACCAGTAGTATATTTATTACTTTGCTTTCTTCTATCGCTTTTTCTAGTTCGCTTAACTCTTTTTCCGTTTCTTCTTCAGCTACCTTTTCATTCCACAGTGGATCTTCTACTTCTGTATAATTATCCTCTGAAGGATTAAAAAATTTAACATAAGTATAAACTGCAGCTCCCAACATTAAACTAAAGCAAACTATTGCTATAACAAAAACTTTTATAAAATGTTTCATATTTATCACCTCGAGTAATTCGAATAAGCTTAACTATTATACCATCAATAATTAAGTATTTCAATCTGATTATTTCTTACAAAATTTCTATTTCTAGTACTGCCATATCGTCTTTTTGATTGCCTTTAAACTCCCTTAGTGCATCTACGATATCTTTTGGTGCAGAATCAGATTTTTTTATAAT
>DPPH01000013.1:1136-1438 GCA_003539375.1 Clostridiales bacterium | reverse complement strand
CTTTTTACTCGATCAATTCCGAATTCCTCGTCTTGATAATTTTTAGTTTCTATAATCCCATCTGTATAAAAAATAATTCTATCTTTTTCCTGAAGCTCTAACTCGAATACTTCATAATCTACTGTATCAAAAATATTACAAATAGGGTAACCTTTAGCTTCCAATAACTTAATATCTTCTCCTCTTATAAAGAAGGGAAGACAGTTGTGTCCTGCATTCAAATAATTTATTTTTTTAGATTTTTTATTAAACACACAGGCAAAAATAGAAAAATATTTATCGTCATCAAAATTTAAGGCAAG
>DPPH01000013.1:0-848 GCA_003539375.1 Clostridiales bacterium | reverse complement strand
TTTCTTTTACTAATTGCTCTCATTGTCTGTTTAACGTACATGCTTATCATTGAAGCAGCTACTCCATGCCCTACCACATCACACATATAAATCCCAATATTATCTTTATCTATTGTATAAACATCAAAAATATCCCCACTTAGCATTTCAGAAGGGTGGTATTCATAATCTATTTTTAGATTCCCATAAATTCCTTTACTTGGAAGCATGTTTTCCTGCATTCTAGTTGCAAATTCAATATCAGAAAGCATTTTTTTGTTTTTTTCTATAATTGATCTTTCCAGTTCTTTTTCTTTTGTTGTATCTCTAAAAACCTCAACAACTGCTACAACATCTCCATTTTCATCGTATACCGGAGAACTCACAACATCGTAAATTTTATCCTTTACTATCTCTTCTTTCCTGTAAGTTTTTCCTGTAGCAAAAGTCTTATCTGATACACACAGGTCGCATTTTCTTTTTTGACCTATTCCTTGATAGCATTTCATTCCTACAGCATTTTTTCCGATGTTTTTCTCCATTGATTTATTTATATGGATAATGTTGTTATTTCTATCAATTAACCTAACACCATCAATCATACTATCTAATATTGAAACTTGAAGATCATTAATTTTGATTCTTTCTTTTAAAATATCCATTCTTCAACTCCCACTCGATATGTCTCTTTGTTACTTACTTAAATACAACACAATTATATCATAAATTATTATATTTTTTAACAAGATTATAACCTATTTAAGAATAAATAAAAAAGAAGAAAAATTATTTCTTCTTTTTCCCGTAGTATTGATAATAATCTACTCTTATATTGCCGTTGTATAATTTTCTTTTTCTATGGCTTTTTT
>DPPH01000110.1 GCA_003539375.1 Clostridiales bacterium | reverse complement strand
ATAAGGTCAGCCAATGCTAAAGGTCCTATTGGATGGTTTGCCCCTAACTTCATAGCTTCATCTATATCTTCAGCTTTAGCTACTCCATCAGCTAGTATTCCTACTGCTTCATTTATCATCGGAACAAGAATTCTATTTACAACAAATCCCGGTGCTTCTTCAACTTCTACAGGAGTTTTACCAAGATCTTTTGAAAGTTCAATTATTTTATCTTTAGTTTCTTCAGATGTTGCTATTCCCTTTATTACTTCTACTAGTTTCATAACTGGAACAGGATTAAAAAAGTGCATTCCTATTACCTTATCAGGTCTATTTGTAGCTCCGGCTATTTCAGTAATTGATAGTGATGATGTATTTGATGCAAGTATTGCTTCAGGCTTACATATTTCATCTAACTCTGCAAATATTTTTCTTTTTATCTCCATGTTTTCTACAGCTGCTTCTACTACTAAATCTACGTCTTCTCCTGCATTAATGTCTGTAGTTCCGGATATTTTTTCTAGTACTGCAATCTTATCTTCTTCAGTGATTCTTTCTTTTTTAACACTTCTACTTAAATTTTTATCTATTCCTGCAATACCTTTGTCCACGTATTCATCTTTTATGTCCCTTATTATTACTTCGTGTCCTGATTGAGCAAAAGCTTGAGCTATACCAGAACCCATAGTACCTGCACCTAAAATTAAAACTTTCATTTGTTCCTCCTTGTCTTCATTTAATTATTTATTTTTAAATTCAGCTTTTCTTTTCTCTGTAAAGGCCTTCATTCCTTCTTTTTGGTCTTCTGTAGCAAAACACATGCCGAATAGGTTGATTTCAATATCTAAAGCTGTATCTATATCTGTTTCTATTCCTCTATTTATTGCATTTTTAGAAAATCTTACAGCTACTTGTCCTTTTGTTGCAATTTTATTGGCCATATTCATTGTCTCTCTTATTAATTCTTCTTGTGAAACAACTTTATTTACAAGACCTATTTTTTCTGCTTCTTGAGCACTTATAGTGTCAGCTGTAAATATAAGTTCCTTAGCCTTTGCAGATCCAACTAATCTAGATAGTCTTTGAGTTCCACCAAAACCTGGAGTTATTCCAAGACCTACTTCCGGTTGACCGAATTTCGCTTTTTCTCCTGCAATTCTTATATCACAACTCATAGCTAATTCGCAACCTCCACCAAGCGCATAACCGTTAACTGCTGCAATAACAGGTTTTTCTAATAATTCAATTTTTCTGAATACTTTGTGGCCTAATTGAGCAAATTTCTTGCCTTCAATAAGATTTTTATCTTTCATTTCTCCTATATCTGCTCCAGCAACAAAAGCCTTGCCTTCTCCTGTAAATACTACTACAAAAGTTTCATCATCTTTTTCGATTTCATCCAGAAGTTTATCCAATTCTTCCAACACTTCTGTATTAAGAGCGTTCAAAGCCTTTGGTCTGTTGAAACTTATTTTGCATATTTTATCTGATTTTTCAACTATTAAGTTTTTATAATCCATTATGTCCTCCTTTCAGTAGTTACTATATTTTATTTATATATTTAGTTATTAATTTAACTATATTCATTTTAGCACTTATTCCTTTACTTATCAAGGATAAGGACCTTCTATTATTATTGATTTTGTGTAATAAAATGAATTTTTATCTCTAAAAATAAGTAAAGGAATTATAAAGAAATTCCTTTGATATATATTAATATGCTGTATTTTTTATTATATCTGTCATTAAGTCAACACCTATAGATATATCTTCTATAGATGCAAATTCATCAGGAGTATGACTTCTACCCTCTTTGCATGGTATAAATATAAGCCCGGCTGGAAAATTTTCAGCAAATATCTGGGCATCATGACCTGCTCCACTGTTCATTTTTAAATATGGAATATTTAAATTTTTTGCTGATTTTTCGCTTATTCTAATTATATCTTCATCTAAAATTACAGGATTTTCTTCAGCTTCTGTTGAAATATAAACTTTAAATCCTTTTTCTTCTGCCTTAGTTATTTCTTTTTTTATTTCATCTGTTATTCTATTTATATGTACCGGGTCTATATCTCTTATATCCACAGTAAATTTAACTTCTTTTGGAACAACATTAGATGATCCAGGTAAAACCTTTACCATTCCTACAGTTGCTCTCCCTGTCTTAGATATATTTGAAGCTATCTTAGGTATATTATATATTATTCTTGAGGATTCAACTAAAGCATCTTTTCTAAGATCCATGGGTGTAGTTCCTGCATGATCTTCTCTGCCTTCTATACTTACTTCAATTACATTTAGCCCTGTTATTTTCTCTACGATTCCAATTTTCTTTTTCTCAGAATTTAAAACTGGACCCTGCTCTATATGTACTTCTAGATAAGCTTTAATATCATCTCTTTTTGAATCTTTGACTTTTTTAGGATCAAATCCACAACTTAACATAGCTTCTTTTAATAATATACCCTTTTCATCCTTTGCTGATAATTCTTTTTCTGTAAGGCCCTTTACTATGCTTCTGCTACCAACATAACCCATATTGTACCTGCTTCCCTCTTCTTCAATTAAAGCAGCTATTTCTACAGGAACTTTAGGCTTGCCATACAGTTTAATTGCTTCTGACAATGCTATGATTCCTATAATAATTCCTACAGCACCGTCGTATGCACCACCATTTTTTACTGT
>DPPH01000209.1 GCA_003539375.1 Clostridiales bacterium | reverse complement strand
AGCGGCAATAGCGGCCAGCAGTATGCTTACAGTGATAGCAAAAGGTAAAAAAATAGAAGAAGCTCTTAAAATTACTAATGAAGGAGTGGCAGAGGCTTTAGGAGGATTACCAAAGAACAAACTTGATTGTCCTAATATAGCCGCTACTGCTCTACATAAAGCAATAAAAAACTATAAAGAAAAAAATAAATTGATAGAAAATAAAGAAATAGAAATAAAGGAATGTACTATTAGAGAAAAAGATATTGACTCAAAATCAAGGGCCAATCTATCTCCTGAGGAAGTGAGGAGATATCTTAGACAAATAATAATTCCAGAAATTAGAGGTGAGGGTCAAGAAAAACTTTTAAATTCCAAGATATTTATAAAGGCTAAAAAAGTTGAGATGATTTCTCTGTTGTTATTTTACTGTGCTGCAATGGGTATAGGCGAAATTTATTACAATACTGATGATGAAAATAACTCTTTAGAAAAATCTATTATTAACCATGCTAAAGATATTAATCCTGAATTAAAAATAGAAAAAAGTTCTGGAGTTGAAAATTTAGATATCGAGATATTTTTTGGAAGCCCAAATTACATTGAAAAACTAATCGACAATAAAAAAACGGAAACAAACAATAAAATTTATGCAGTAATTGGAAATTGGAAAGGGTTCATAACTTCAAAAATGCCAAGCAAGAACATTACAAGTGAAATTAACAGTAAAGAAATTATTAAAGAAGGTTTAGTTTTATCATCGTCATTTTCTAGTTCTTTTGCGGCAACCCAAGTAATTAAAAAAATCATAGGATTTGGAGAAATAAGTGAAAAACCTTATTATTTCAATCTATGGAATATGTCTTTTGGAGAACAAATCAATTTACAAGTGAATGATAAAAACAAAAAACAAAACTTGAATAATAAATCCTGTTTGATTGTCGGATGCGGTGGATTAGGAACTCCTGCTGCTTTTATATTAAGCCAACTTGGAATTGGAAAACTGGGGTTAGTTGATGATGATACTGTAGAACTTAGCAATTTAAATAGACAAATTTTGCATTCTACATCTAAAATAGGTAAAGAAAAAGTTTTTTCTGCAAAAAAAAACTTGGAGAAGTTGTTTCCAGCTGTAAAAGTAAATTCTTATAATACGAGATTTAATGAAAAGAATGCTTCTGATTTATTAGAATCCTATGATATAGTCATTGACGGCTTAGATAATTTAAATACTAGATATATACTGAATGATAAAATACAGAAAACTAATATTCCTTACATTCATGCTGGGGCACTAGCTCTTTACGGTCAAGTAACTACTATCATACCTAATAGAACTCCTTGTTTTGAATGCATATTTCCAGAAAATATTAGAAATACTCGAGCATTAAGCTGTTCGGAAACGGGCATACTTGGTCCGGTAACAGGGTTGATGGCCTCAATACAAGTAGCGGAAGCATTAAAGATTTTAAACTCTAATAAAGGATCTTTAGAAGGCAAGCTTTTATTTGTAGATTTAACAATAAATTATATTCAAAAAATGGAAATTGAATTAGATAAGAATTGCAAATATAAGGATGAGTAGATTATATTATTATATATAAAATTTATTATTGAGTTACCTACGACATTATCACACCTCAATCAGAAAATAGAGTAAAAACACCTTAAGCCTCTTGACTTTTTAGTATTAAGAGGTTATTATTTAAATAACAATTGAACACTTGCTCATATATTCATATGAAAATGAAAAATTGTATTTGAAAAATAGTACTTTTAATATAATGGAGGTAATAAAATGAGTAAACAAATTAGAAAAGAATTAATTTTAGAAGGATTAACCTGAGCAAATTGTGCTTCTAGGATAGAAGAAAAGATAAACAAACTCAATAGTGTTAAATCAGCATCCTTCAACTTTGCTACAGAGACATTCGTTATACAAATCAATGATGAAAATGATATAGACTCTATAGTAAAAATGACAAAAGACATAGTAAATAAACACGAACCACATGTGAAAGTCATAGAAAAAGGAATGGACAAAAAAGAAGCAAGTAAAAAAAATGATACTAACAAACAAAATCAAGAAAAAACTCGTGACCATAATCATGATGTAGATAATAACAAAAAAGAATTAACAAGATTAATAGTTGCTGCAGTAATATTTGGTTTTGCAGTTATTACTGACTTTTCATTCTGGATAGAATTCAGTTTATTTTTTATAAGCTACTTGATTTCTGGAGGGAAAGTATTACTTAGAGCAGCAAAGAACATACTTAGAGGACAAGTTTTCGATGAAAACTTTTTGATGTCAATAGCTACTATAGGAGCATTTGCAATAGGAGAATTTCCAGAAGGGGTAGCAGTTATGCTTTTTTATGAAACAGGTGAATTTATGCAAGGCTTAGCTGTTAACCGTTCGAGAAAATCAATTGCCGAACTCATGGACATAAGACCTGATTATGCAAATCTCAAAATAGGAGATAAAATTAAAAAAGTTTCACCTGAAGAAGTAGAAATTGGTGACTATATAATAGTAAAACCAGGTGAAAAATTTCCCCTAGATGGAGAAGTATCAGAGGGAGAGTCTATGGTAAACACATCTGCCTTGACAGGAGAATCAGTTCCTAGAGAAGTAGAAGTAGGCAGTGAAGTCCTAGGAGGCTTTATAAACAAAAATGGTCTTTTAACCATAAAAGTATCTAAAAAATATGGAGAATCAACTGTATCTAAAATACTAGATTTAGTCCAAAATGCAAGTAGTAAAAAAGCACCTACTGAAAATTTTATAACAAAATTTGCTAGATATTATACACCAGTAGTTGTATTTGCGGCTATAGCCTTAGCCTTTGTCCCACCTTTAGTAATTGAAGGAGCAGCTTTTTCAGAATGGATATATAGAGCTTTAATTTTCTTAGTAATATCTTGCCCATGTGCCTCTGTAATTTCTATACCTCTTGGATTTTTTGGAGGAATTGGTGGAGCATCAAGAAATGGTATTTTGGTTAAGGGTGGAAACTATCTTGAAGCTCTGAATAATGTAGAAACAGTTGTTATGGATAAAACAGGAACTTTAACAAAAGGTGTCTTTAAAGTAACCAAAGTTATTTCAAGTAATGGTTTTTCAAAAGAGGAGTTGATAGAGTATGCAGCATATACTGAAAGCTACTCGAATCATCCAATAGCGATCTCAATACTTAAAGCATATGAAAATGAAGTAGATAAAAGTCAAATTGAAGACTATAACGAAATTTCAGGACATGGTACAAAAGCGATAGTTAAAGGGAAAGAAGTATTAGCTGGAAATGTAAAACTTATGGAAAAAGAAAATATTCAATATAATCAATTTGATGAGGAAGGTACAATTGTTCATTTAGCTATAGATGGAAAATATGTTGGTTATATAGTAATTTCAGACGAGATAAAAGAAGATGCGAGAAAGGCAATAAAAGGTCTTAAAGAGGTAGGTGTTAAGCAAATAGTTATGCTTACTGGAGATAATAGAAGAGTAGCTAAAAAGGTAGCGGAAACTCTAGGCATAGATAAGGTATTTTCAGAACTTTTACCTCAACATAAAGTTGAAAAGGTTGAAATGCTGGAAAAAGAAAAATCAAAAAAAGGCAAACTTATTTTTGTAGGAGATGGTATAAATGACGCTCCTGTACTTGCTAGATCGGATATAGGAGTTGCAATGGGGGGACTTGGATCTGATGCAGCAATAGAAGCAGCAGATGTAGTTATAATGACCGATGAACCATCAAAACTTGTGAGTGCAATTAAGATAGCTAATAGAACTAAAAGAATTGTTATGCAAAATATAATATTTGCACTAGCGGTTAAAGGAGGATTTCTTACATTAGGAGCACTAGGGTATGCAACAATGTGGGAAGCCGTATTTGCAGATGTTGGGGTAGCATTAATTGCCGTTCTAAATGCAATGAGAGTTATGAAAGTTAAGAATATATAAAAATTATTATTTAATGCGATAGATAATAGAAAGAGATTAAAAACATGACTTTCCAAAAATAAATTTAAGAAACCAGAAATAAAATGGGTTCTTCAAAACTAATAGTTATATGGAATTGGAAGTGAAAACTAGAAAAAAACAAAATTCATATATAAATCCTTGCATAAGTTAATAACATATGTTAATATTATTCATATAAATATTATAAAAATACTATGAATTAAGGTGATTGATATAAAAATATCTACAAAAGGAATTTATGGAATTATAGCCATAATGGATGTATACATATATTCAGAAAACAAACCAGTCAATATTAAAAGCATAGCAGAAAGACAAGATATTTCTAATAAATATTTAGAACAAATATTTAGAGAATTAAAGAAAGCAAAACTTGTAAAGA
>DPPH01000201.1 GCA_003539375.1 Clostridiales bacterium | reverse complement strand
GGACCTATATTAGAAAATACTCCACCGGTTAATCCAGCTATTAAAATGGTTGTGCATAACTATGCATGGACAGGATATCCAAGTGCATTCTTTAGTAGAGAAGCACCTACTATTGTTGTTGGAAGAGAACAGGCGGATCACTTTAATATGGATCCTCAGAACCTTGAGTATATGACTCATTCAACAATTGCTGATAACTTGGATATCGCTATGGAGTTTGCATATAATGTAACTGGTACTGATAAAGTTTTAGTATTTGATGGAGCTGCAGGCGGACTAAATGTAAGTGAAAATCTAGCTAAATTACTAATTGAAAAAGCCCCTGAAGTAAATGAAAGAGTAGACAAAGAATTATTGCCAAAATGGTTGAAGCAAAGGGGAATAGACCCTAAAGAAGTATTATAAATAAAATATACAGCCTTTTTGCATAATGCAAAAAGGCTGTTATTAAAGGAGTAGGATATGAAAGAGTTTCAAATTAAAGAAGCTGCAGATAAACTGTGGGAAGTGTTAGAAACAAAAAAACCTGTAGCTCCTCTTACAGAACTTTATAAGCTGGAAAAATTGGATGATGCTTATAAAATACAGCTAGAAAATATTGAAAAGAAGAAAAAAATGGGTAAGAAAGTTATAGGTAAAAAAATAGGACTTACAAGTAAAGCTATGCAAAAAGCCCTAGGAGTAAATGAACCAGACTATGGTTTTTTGATGGAGGATATGATATTTGATGAAAATACTCCAATAGTGGCTTCTGAAAGATTAATTCAACCAAAAGTAGAACCTGAATTAGCTTTTGTTTTGAAAGAAGAATTAAAAGGACCAGGGATTACTATAGTAGATGTTTTAAGAGCTACAAAAGGAATTATGATTTCTTTTGAAATTATAGACAGTAGAATAAAAGATTGGAAAATAAAATTACCGGATACAATAGCAGATAATGCATCAAGTGGGATGTTTGTACTTGGAAGCAAAATGATATCATTAGATCAAGTTGACCTAAAAACTATCGGGCTTGTTTTTGAAAAAAATGGTGAAATAATTGATACAGCAACAAGTGCCGCTGTTTTAGGCAACCCTGCTCTAGCAGTGGCATGGTTAGCTAATAAATTATCTGAATATGATATATCATTGAAAAAAGGAGAAATAATACTGTCAGGAGCCTTTGTTAAAGCTCAGGAAGTAAAGATTGGAGATGTGTTTACAGCTGAAATGACAGGATTAGGAACTGTTAAGACTAAATTTATTTAAGAAGCAAAAGGAGAAGACAATATGGGAAAAAAATTAAAAGCAGCAATAATAGGGCCTGGAAACATTGGAACTGATTTATTGCTTAAATTAGAAAGAAGCAAATATATAGATGTGAAATTTGTAGTAGGTATTCAAGAATCCGAGGGTATAAAAATTGCTAGAGATCACGGTGTTGATACTACAACAAATGGTATAGAAGATTTAATGAAAAGAGACGATATAGATGTTGCATTTGATTCAACAGGAGCAAAACCTCATCTGTTACATGCACCTTTACTAAAGGAAAAAGGAATATTTACACTTGACTTGACACCAGCAGCAGTAGGACCTTACGTAGTACCAGCAGTTAACTTAAAAGAAGATTTACTAAAAAAAGAAAATCTTAATATGGTAACATGTGGGGGACAGGCTACTGTTCCAATTGTAGCAGCCATTAATGAAGTTGCTGATGTAGAGTATGCAGAGATTATTTCATCAATTAGCAGTAAAAGTGCAGGACCTGGAACAAGAAAAAATATTGATGAATTCACTGAAACTACAAAAAAAGCTATAGAAGTAGTAGGAGGAGCTGACAAGGGAAAAGTAATAATAGTTTTAAATCCTGCTGAGCCTCCAATATATATGAGGAATACAATATATACTAAAGTTAAAAATACTGATATAGAAGTTATAAAAGATTCTGTTCATAGAATGGTAGATAAACTTCAAAAATACGTTCCTGGATATTCTATACTACTAGAACCAATAATAGAAGATGACATAGTAACAGTTATGATTCAAGTAGAAGGATTAGGAGATTATTTGCCAAAATATGCAGGAAATTTAGACATTATTAATAGTGCAGCAGTAGAAGTTGCTGAAAATTATGCAAGAAAAGTACTGGAGGTTGAATAAAATGAGAAAAGCAATAATAACAGACACAACACTAAGAGATGGAAGCCATTCAGTCTCTCATCAGTTTACTTTGGAAGAAATGAAAAAAGTTGCTAAAGCACTGGAAGATGCAGGAGTTGATATTATAGAAATTGGTCATGGAGATGGATTGACAGGAAGTTCAATTAATTATGGATTTGGACTATATACTGATTTTGAATATGTTGAAGCAGTAGCGTCAGTTCTTACAAAATCGAAATTAGCTGTCCTTCTAATACCGGGAATTGGAACAATAGAGCATTTAGAAAAAGCTAAAGAATTAGGAGCAAAAGTAGTAAGAGTAGCTACACATGTTACCGAGGCTGATGTTTCTGAACAACATATTAAAGCTGCAAAAAAAATGGGAATGTTTACAGTAGGTTTTTTGATGATGGCTCATATGGTTGACAAAGAAATAGTATTACAAGAAGCTAAAAAAATGGAATCTTATGGCGCAGATGTAGTATACGTAACAGATTCTTCTGGGGCTATGTTACCAGATGAAGTATATGAGAAAGTTAAATATCTAAAAGATAATTTAAGTGTTCCAATAGGGCATCATTCTCATAATAATATTGGACTTGCAGTAGCTAATAGTTTAAGTGCATACAAAGCAGGAGCAGATTATCTCGATGGTTCATTGATTGGATTTGGAGCAGGAGCTGGAAATTGTCCTACAGAAATGATGGTAGCAGCATTAGAAAGATCTGAAATTGAAACTAATACTGATCTTTATAAAATAATTGATGCAGGAGATGATGTACTTCAACCCATAATTAAATCTAAAGGTAAAGAGCTTCCAAGATTCAATTCGGATTCTTTAATGATAGGATATTCAGGAGTATATTCGAGCTTTATGCTTCATGCGAAAAGAGCTTCTGAAAGGTTTGGTGTTGATACAAGAGATATATTAGTAGAATTAGGAAGAAGAAAAGTAGTTGGAGGTCAGGAAGATTGGATTATTGAAGTAGCACATGAACTTTCAAAAAAGAAAGGATGATGAATATGGATAAAAAATTATATAACGAAAGAATTTTAAAACTTCAGAATTATATGAAAGAAAAAAATATAGATGTATCGTTATTAATGGATAGAGAGAATTTAAATTATTTTGCTGGAGTTGAACAGGTTGAATGCATGACTATAGTTGTTCCTCAAAAAGGAGAACCAGTTGGTGTTACTTTATGGCTAGATGTAAGCTTTATAAAAGAAAATTGTTTAGTAGACGATATAAGAGGATATGTAATGCCTAAAGATAGTGTTGGTAGCAAAGTGGTAGAGATTATAAAAGAAATGGGTTACGAAAATCCTTCTATTGGATTTGAAAGGTATTTTATTTCATATTCATTTTTTAATGTATTAAGAAATGAATTTAATACCGAAAAATTTGAAGATTTGTCTACACCTATATACATGATGAGATCTATAAAAGAAGACTATGAACTTGAGCATATAAGACAGGCATCAAAAGCTGTAGTTAAAGGATTAGAAGCTGTTTTAGATAAAGTTAAACCTGGAGTTAAAGAGATTGATTTAGCAGTAGAGGCAGAGTACGCAATGATGAAGGCTGGATCACAAGGTATGCCTTTTAGACCGCAGATAGTAACAGGTAAAAAAATTCTATCCACCCATCCTTTCTCTATGAATACAGAAATAAAGAACAACAGTATCCTAATAATAAATATGGGTGCAAGTGTCCACGGATATGTTGGAAAACTTTGCAGAACTGTAATATTAGGAGATGTTGATCAGGAAACTATAAATATATACAATGCAATACAGGATACACAAAATCTTTTGTTAGACAACTTAAAAGAAGGAATCACATGTAATGACTTAACAAATCTTGCTTTAAATAATATGGATAAGTATAATTACAGATCTAAATATCTTTATGTTATAGGTTACGGAGTAGGTTTGAGACAGTCAGAATTTTATCCAGTAATTTCCCAAGGGAATCCAACAGTCTTAAAAGAAAATATGGTCGTTGATTTTTTAATGCCTACTGTTTACGACAAAAAATTTGGTGGACCTAGACTTACAGATACTATATTAGTTAAAAAAGATGGTAGTGAAGTACTTTCTAAATATCCAAATGATATAATAAGAAAATAACGTAATATAAATGGTTGAATAAAGTTAATTGTATTAGTATAATAAACAAAAAAAGAGGTTTGTAAATGAACAAAGAATTTAAAATAGCTGTTATTGATGGACAGGGTGGTGGAATAGGAAAAACTATCATAGAAACACTAAAAAAAGAAGATTTAAATGTTGAAATAATAGCATTAGGTACAAATTCTGTTGCTACTAGTAGAATGTTAAAAAGTGGAGCTGATGCTGCAGCAACAGGTGAAAATGCGATTATATTTAATTCAAAAAAAGCAGATATAATAGTAGGGGCACTGGGATTATTAGTAACTAATTCAATGCTTGGAGAAGTAACTGAAAAAATATCTGAAGCTATTGGTAAAAGTAAAGCACTGAAAGTACTTATACCTTTAGAAAAATGTAAAATATTCATAACTACCCCTACTGACCTATCTTTGCAGGAAAACATAGATAATGCAGTAAAAATTATAAAAAGTAATTTAAACTAATAATTAAATAAAAATATAATAAATAAAAAGAATAAAAATATAATTGACATGAAGTC
>DPPH01000234.1 GCA_003539375.1 Clostridiales bacterium | reverse complement strand
GCTTTATAGCTTAAAAGGCTTAAATTATGATACGGCCTTAGAAGAAATAAAAAAAATCAAAGGAGTTGGGGATAAGGTAGGCAACTGCATACTACTTTTTTCTATGAACAAATACGAAGCTTTTCCAGTTGACATTTGGATGAAAAGAATTATGGGTAAAATATACGGAATTAAGGGTAAACCGGAAGATATTAGGAAGAAATCAGAAAAAATATATGGTAAGTATTCGGGATTTGCTCAACAATATTTATTTTATTATGCATCTCAAGGGAAATTAAAAGATATTTAGAGAAATTCACTGTATTTTAGAGTAAAATGGAGTAATCTAGAAATAAGTGCCGATAAACAACAAATATCAAGATTAACACTGGTTGATTCATAAGTGATATTAAAGTATTATATACCATGTAAGTATTAGCACTCGATTTTAATGAGTGCTAACAAAACGGAAAACATAAGGAGGTATAATATGAATATCAAACCATTAGGAGACAGAGTTTTAATAAAAGCTATAGAAGCTGAAGAAACTACAAAAAGTGGCATTGTACTACCTGGTACTGCAAAAGAAAAGCCTCAAATGGCAGAGGTTGTAGCTGTGGGAGCAGGAATTTTAAATGATGAGAAGAAAAAAGATGAAATAAAAAAAGGTGATAGAGTTATATTTGCCAAATATGCAGGAAACGAAATAAAATTAGATGGTCAAGAATATACTATCTTAAAGCTTAACGAAATTTTGGCAGTAGTAGAATAAATAAAAGAGAGGTGTAAATTATGGCAAAAAAAATAAAATTTGGAAGTGATTCAAGAAAAAGTATGGAAGCTGGTGTTAATAAACTAGCTGATACAGTGAAGGTAACCTTAGGACCTAAAGGTAGAAATGTTGTATTAGAAAAATCTTTTGGTTCACCCCTTATAACAAATGACGGAGTTACTATAGCTAGAGAAATTGAACTTAAAAATAAATATGAAAATCTTGGAGCTCAATTAGTAAAAGAAGTAGCTACTAAAACAAATGACGTTGCTGGAGACGGAACAACAACAGCAACATTATTAGCCCAAGCTATAATAAGAGAAGGAATAAAAAACGTTACAGCTGGTGCAAATCCTATGATGTTAAAAAGAGGAATCCATGAAGCTGTAAAAATTGCAACAGAAGAATTACAAAATGCTTCTAAGAATATAGAAACTTCAGAAGATATCGAACAAGTTGCTTCTATATCAGCTGCAGATAGTGAAATAGGTAAACTTATTGCACAGGCAATGGAAAAAGTAGGAAAAGATGGAGTTATAACTGTAGAAGAATCAAGAAGTATGGAAACTGAACTTGATGTAGTAGAAGGTATGCAGTTTGATAGAGGATATTTATCTCCATACATGGTGACTGATACAGATAAAATGGAAGCAAATCTAGAAGATCCTTATATTTTAATTACAGACAAGAAAATAACCTCAATACAAAACATTTTACCAGTATTAGAAAAGATTGTAGAACAAGGAAAACAATTCATGATAATTGCCGAAGATATAGAAGGAGAAGCACTAGCAACCTTAGTAGTTAACAAGTTAAGAGGTACGTTTAACTGTGTAGCTGTTAAAGCTCCTGGATTCGGTGACAGAAGAAAAGAAATGTTAAGAGATATTGCAATTTTAACAGGTGGAACTGTAATAAGTGAAGAATTAGGATATGATTTAAAAGAAACTACTATAGATATGTTAGGACAAGCAAAATCAGTTAAGGTTGATAAAGAAAACACTACAATAGTAGATGGATATGGCGAAGAATCTGGTATTGAAGAAAGAATAAATCAAATTAAAACTCAAATTGAAGACACTACATCTGAGTTTGATAAAGAAAAACTTCAAGAAAGACTTGCTAAGTTAACTGGTGGAGTTGCAGTTATAAACGTTGGAGCTGCTACTGAAACTGAAATGAAGGAAAAGAAACTTAGAATTGAAGATGCCTTAAATGCTACTAGAGCAGCAATTGAAGAAGGTATAGTACCTGGTGGTGGAGTTGCTTTATTAAATACAGTAAAAGCCGTTGAAGCTAAGGCAGAAACTCTAATGAATGATGAAAAGACCGGGGCTTTAATAGTAAAAAGAGCTTTAGAAGAACCTGTAAGACAAATAGCTACTAATGCAGGATTAGAAGGATCTGTAATAGTAGAAAAAGTTAAAGAACATGAAAAAGGATACGGATTTGATGTATTAACTGAAAAATTCGTAGATATGATAAAAGTTGGTATTGTAGACCCTACAAAAGTTACTAGGTCAGCTCTTCAGAATGCAGCATCAGTAGCAGCGATGGTACTTACTACTGAAGCTTCTGTTGTAGAAGACGATGAAGATAACGACAAAGATGATCCAATGGGCGGCGGAATGCCAGGTGGAATGCCGGGCGGAATGCCGGGGATGATGTAGTAAACCCAAGTTAAGAATAATAATTAATCAAACCCATTATAGGAAATTTCCTATAGTGGGTTTATATTTTTATTAAATTTTATAAATTATTAACTAATTTAAATTTTATAAGATTATTTAATATGTTATAATGTTATAGTAAAAAAATGAAAGTAAGGAATTTATATGTATAAATATTTAGATAAAATAAACTCACCAGAAGATTTAAAAAAATTAAATATTGATGAGCTAAAGTTTTTATGTGAAGAGATCAGAGATTTTTTAATCAATACTATTTCACAAACAGGAGGACATCTAGCTTCTAATTTAGGAGTGGTAGAATTAACTGTTGCTATTCACTATGTATATGATTCACCTAAAGATAAACTCATATGGGACGTAGGTCATCAATCATATATCCATAAAATTTTAACTGGCAGAAAAGATCTTATAAATACTATAAGAAAGACCGATGGATTAAGTGGTTTTATAAAAAGATCTGAAAGTTCCCATGATGTTTTTGAAGCAGGACACAGCAGCACATCAATATCTGCAGCTCTTGGTATTGCAAGAGCAAGGGATTTAGCAGGAGAACACTATGATATAGCTGCTATTATTGGAGATGGTGCATTAACTGGTGGAATGGCTCTTGAAGCACTAAATGAAGGTGGCAAGAGAAAGTCTAAAATGACAGTAATTCTAAACGAAAACGAAATGTCTATATCTGAAAATGTTGGTGCTATATCAAATCATTTAAATAAGTTAAGAACTAATAAATCTTATTATAAATTTAAAGAAAAGTTAGAGAACCTATTATCTAAAATTCCAGGAATAGGAAACAAGATAATTAAACTTATAAGAAAAATAAAAGAAGGCCTTAAGACAACTATAGTTAATGGAGGTATGTTTTTCGAGGAATTAGGATACAGATATATAGGCCCGGTAGATGGTCATGATGTTGAAAGTATTGTACAGGTATTAAAAAAAATAAAAGAAATTGACAATCCTGTATTATTACATGTTTGTACTGTTAAAGGTAAGGGTTACAAGCTAGCTGAAGAAAATCCTGATTTATATCATGGGGTTGGTAATTTTGATGTTGCTAAAGGTCAAAGCATAAATACAAAAAAAATTACTTTTTCTTCTGTCTTTGGAAACAAGCTAACTTCTATTGCTGAAAAAAATAAAAATGTTGTAGCGATTACTGCAGCTATGAAAGATGGTACCGGCCTCAATGAGTTTGCAGCTAAATATCCTGAAAGATTTTTTGATGTAGGTATAGCGGAGCAACACGGAGTTACTTTAGCGGCAGGAATGGCTTCGAATGGATTAGTCCCGGTATTTGCTGTATACTCAACATTTTTGCAGAGAGCTTACGATCAAATTATACATGATGTTGCAATGCAGAACCTCCATGTGGTTTTTGGAATAGATAGAGCTGGTATTGTTGGCAAGGATGGAGAAACACACCAAGGAGTTTTCGATACATCGTTTTTGACTAATATTCCAAATATAACAGTTTTTACTCCTGGTGATTATCAAGAATTGGAAAAAGTACTAGAATACAGCATTAATAATATGAATTCTCCTGTAGCAGTGCGGTATCCTAGAGGTTCAGTTAAAGATAGTTTAGAATGTGATTATAAAAATTTTAATCCTTTTGAAAATGAAGTTTTAAAGGAAGGAAAGGACCTCACTATAGTAACTCATGGCAGAATGACACAAGAAGCTTTAAAAGCTGCAAATAGAGCCGAAAAAGACGGTGTGAATTGTGAAGTTATATATATGAGATGTATTAAACCTTTAGACTTAAGTTTCATTATAAAATCTTCAAATAAAACAGGCCACCTATTAATCATAGATGAAAGTCTTGAAGATACAAGTATTAAAGATAGAATTTCTGTAAAAATATATAAGGAAAATAAAAATATTAATATAGATTACTTAACCCTTCCAAATAAATTCATAGAACATGGAACTGTAGAGGATATCTTAGACAGATATCAATTATCTGAAAAAGGTATTTATGAAAAAATTATGAGTTTAAAATAATAAAAGCAAAAATCTCAAAATAGAGATTTTTGCTTTTATTTTTAATATACTTATTTTGTACCAAACAATCTATCACCAGCATCACCTAAACCAGGTACTATATAGCTATTTTCATTTAGTCCTTCATCTATAGATATAGTAAAAATTTCAACATCAGGATGTACTTTATGAACTTCATTGATTCCATGTTCTGTGGAAACTAAAACCATTGCTTTAATATCTACAGCCCCTCTTTTTTTAAGCATTGTGATAGCATCTCTTAACGAACCGCCAGTTGCTAACATTGGATCTGTAACTATTACAAGTCTTTCAGATATATCTGATGGCAATTTGCAGTAGTATTCTACTGGTTGTATAGTTTCTTCATCTCTGTAAATCCCTATATGTCCTACTTTCGCAGTTGGTATTAAATTCAACATACCTTCTACCATACCCATTCCAGCTCTCATTATTGGCACTATCGCAACATCAAGGCCGCTTAAAGCTTTACCTGTTGTCTTGCAGATAGGTGTCTCAATTACTTTATCTTCCAAAGGTAGACTTCTGGTAACCTCATAAGCCATTAGCATTGAAACTTCATTTACAAGTTGTCTAAAATCCTTTGAAGATGTATTTTTGTCTCTAAGTAATGTAAGTTTGTGTTGGATTAATGGATGTACTATTAAATTTACTTTATCCTTCATTATAAGCTCCTCTCATTTTTTCTATATATATTATTATATATTAATCTATATCTGTCAATTGATTGTTTACATTTAATAGCTAAGATTATATAATCTAATTGGTGATTTGGTGATGAAAAAAATAGGTCTAGACGTAGTAAAAGTAAGCAGAATAGACAAATTAAAAAATAATCAAAAATTCATAGATAAAATTTTTGATTCGGAAGAAGTAAAATATTTAGAAAAAAAAAGATTTAACAGTGAGACAGTTGCTGGTTTTTTTGCATGTAAAGAAGCAGTTGCAAAAGCAGTTGGTACTGGAATAGGAAAGACTTCATGGAAAAATATAAAAATAAGACATGATGAAAATGGAGCACCCTATGGAATTTTGAATAATTCAGAAAGTGAAATCATATATGTTAATCTATCTATTACCCATGAAAAAGAATATGCTCTAGCAGTAGCATTAATAGAAGAAAATATAAATTTTAATTTAAAAAATCCACCAATATTTATTAGTAAAAGAAAAGAAGAAAGCCATAAGGGAACTTACGGTAAAGTATCGATAATAGGTGGGAGTTTTGGTATGTCAGGATCAATATACCTGGCATCAACAGCCTCTTTAAGAATGGGTTCCGGACTTGTATATAGTGTTGTTCCCAGTTCTATTGCAGAGATTTTATCGATTAAGTTTGAAGAGGTAATAGTAGAATCAATAGCAAGCCAAAAACCTTATTTTGATAATAATGCAGATGAAATTCTAAAGAAAATTGAAAAGTCTGATGCAATTGCCCTAGGCCCTGGATTAGGATGGGATGAAAGTAGGGAAACCTTAGTTAAAAAGGTTATACAAAGAGTAAAAAAACCAGTAGTCTTAGATGCAGATGGTTTAAACTGTATATCTGATAAACCAGATGTTTTAAAAAAGGGAGAAGACATTGTAATAACTCCTCATCCTGGTGAAATGAGTAGACTTACAAAAAAAACAATAAGTGAAATTTTAAAAAACCCGAAAGAAATAGCTACTGATTTTGCTAAAAAATATAATGTAGTTGTAGTTTTAAAAAAATCGAATACGGTAGTGGTAAATCCTAAAGGAGATTATTATATAAATAAGACAGGTAATCCTGGCATGGCAACAGCAGGAAGTGGAGATGTTTTAACAGGAATTATTGTATCATTAATTGGTCAAGGGTATGGTAGCTTTGATGCTTCTAAACTTGGAGTTTTTATTCACGGATTGGCTGGAGATATGGCAGCAAACAAATATGGACAGGAATCCTTAATAGCAAAAGATATAATTGAATTCATGCCAGAAGCAATAAAAAAGTGTAAAAATTAAAGCACTTAAAAAGTGCTTTAATAATCGATTATTTCATAAACTCCAGTTACCATAAATATTGCATAATTATCTACATATACGCCTCTACCATCGCTTCTAGGTATTATTAATTGATGATTTCGAGGAATTGATTCATCTTGTTTTATATCAACTCCTGAAGTTACATCAGATAAACCGCCCTGGTCAGATGTTATAGCATAAGCAGTACCAGCTCTTAAAATTATTTCAGAACCTGCTTCTAATATTATTTTTTGTTTTCCTGATAATTCGACTACTTCTAAAGTGCTTGAAGATACTTTCAAATTATTTATATCGTCTTTTAATGAAGATATTAATTCTGCTTGTTCTTTAATAGTAGATTCGAGATCTTCAACTATTATACTTTGATTACTTATATTTTCACTGAACTCACTATTTACTTCATCTAAACGATAGTCCAGATAACTAAGAGTAATTAGAGGATCATCACTTTCAGCAGTATCTGAGGAAAAACCAAGTATAGGATAAATTAAAATAATGGAAATTATTAAAATGATAATAGATTTCTTTTTCAAAAATTTCAACTCCTTTTTTTATAACATTATTATTATTTTAAATTATTAATTAAATATTATCAATGAAAAATATCATAGAAATTTAAATAATATCATGATAATATATATTCTTGTATATTGTTAAAATAAATAAATCATTTAAACTGAGGTAATTATGAAGAGAACATCTATTTTAGGAGTAAAAATTAACAATTTAAAATTTACAGAAGTAGAAGAAATACTCTTAGATACTTTAGCTAAAGGTAAAAAGAAATCAGTATTTACCCCTAATACTGAAATAATAATGATGTGTCAAGAAGATAAAGATCTTCTTAGAGTTATAAACTCTGGAGATATAGTAACTCCAGATGGCATAGGATTGATATATGCTTCTAAAATATATAGGGCAGGATTAAAGGAAAGAGTAACTGGATTTGATATATCAA
>DPPH01000118.1 GCA_003539375.1 Clostridiales bacterium | reverse complement strand
TTTTCACTAAAGCCTTCAATATTCATAGCATCTCTACTGGCAAAATGTACTATGGAAGATACAAGCTGAGGTTTACAGGATAATTTGTTGGGACAAAAATAATGTACTCCATCCTTAATTAATTCTGTACCGCATGCAGGGCATTTTTCAGGCATTTCTATCTCTTCAGTATTTTCCTGGTCTTCATCTACAACTCCCAATATTTCCGGTATTACATCATTTGATCTTCTCAACCATACCCTGCTGTTGATTTTTACGTTCTTTCTCCTTATATCTTCAATATTATTTAAAGTAGCTCTCTGAATAGTTGCTCCCGCTATTTCTACCGGCTCAAGTACTGCACTAGGTGTTACTTTGCCCGTTCTTCCTACATTCCATATTACTTCTTTTAGTATGGTAGTTACTTCCTCAGCTTCAAATTTAAAAGCAACAGCCCATCTAGGAAATTTTTGAGTATTTCCTAATACTTCCCTAGTTTTCATGTCGTTAATTTTAACAACCATACCATCGGTTAATATGTCTAAATTACTCCTGGGTTTATCAATTTCTTCTATTTCTTCAATTAAATTTTCTATATCATCAAATTCTTTTAAATATTTGAATACCGGGATCCTATTTTCTTTTAAAAAGTCGATCATTTCTTTATGGGTATCAAATTTTTTGCCTTCAACATATCCTACATTATAAAAATATGCCGCTAAATTTCTTTTTTCAGTAACCTTAGGGTCTAAATTTCTCAAGGCTCCTGCTGCAGCATTTCTTGCGTTTTTTAAAGGTTCATCTGCTTCTTCATTATATTTTTCTAAAGCAGATATAGGCATCAAACCTTCCCCCTGTATTTCTATAGTGTCCTTATAATCTATTTTTAATGGAATAGATTTAATTGTTTTTATCTGAGGCAGTATAGCTTCTCCCGTTTCTCCATTACCTCTTGTAGCTCCTTGAGTCAGCAATCCGTTTTCGTAAGTGAGGTTTATAGTAAGCCCGTCAAACTTATACTCTAAAATATATTTTTTTTCAGGTAACTTTTCTTCACTGCTTCCGTTGTATTCCTTTATTAATTTATCTACTCTTTCATCCCATTTTCTAAGTTCATCAAAGCTCTGGGCTTTATCTAAAGACCACAACTGACTTTTATGATCATGCTTTTCAAACTTATCTAAAGGTTTATCTCCAACTCTTTGAGTTGGAGATTCATCTAATACATATTCAGTTTCCTTTTCAAGTTCAAGGAGTTCATCATATAATTCATCGTATTCTTTATCAGAAACCTTAGGATTATCCAAGGTATAATAGTAGTATGCATAATCGTTTAATTTTTCAACAAGTTCATCAATTCTTTTTTTCTTATCCAATTTCTTACTCCTATTATATTTTTTTAATCGGTGCGTACGGCATAACCATTACTTTAGTTCCTATATTATTAAAAGCAACAGTTATTTCTGAGCCTTTGACCTGAACAACAGTACCTTGACCCCATTTTTTATGAGCTATTTTATCCCCAGGTTTGAAATCTTCTTCACTTTCTCTTTCCTGGAAATTTTTATTATCTTTTTTACTTATCCCGGTATATCCTTTGAAAAATTCTTTTTCTTGATAGAAGCCTCTACTAGCAGTCTTTTCCGTTAGTTTATTTTGTTTTATATTTTTCTTTATCTCCCTCTGGTCAAATAAATCATCAGGAATTTCATCTATAAATCTAGATACCTGTCGGCTCATATTCTTGCCAAAAACTCTTCTTGTAGTTGCATAAGATAGGTAAATTCTCTTTTTAGCCCTTGTAAGTGCTACATAAAAAAGTCTTCTCTCCTCTTCCATTTCATTATCATCGTCTCGTCTTATAGGAAATAAGTCTTCTTCTAATCCTGCCACAAATACTAATTCAAACTCCAACCCTTTTGCTGCATGGGCAGTCATTATGGTTATTGCATCGTCCTTTTCTGAAGTCTTATCAATGTCAGTCAGTAAAGATATGTATGCAAGAAAATCCTCTAAATTACTGTCTTCGTTGTTTTCTTGAAAATCTGCTACAGCCGATACAAATTCTTCAATATTTTCTATTCTTCCTTTACCTTCAACTGTTTCTCTATCTTTTTCTAAGTGGTCTTTGTATCCTGATTCCTCATATACGTTTATTACAAGCTCGTCTAAAGGCATATTTTCTTCTTCAGAAATATTTTTGAACTTTTTTATAAAGTCGGTGAATTCCTCAAAGGAGTCCTTAGCTTTTTGAGATATACTTAAATCCTGACTTATTTCAGCCTGTTGAAAAAGAGATATACCTTTTTCATCTGCTTTTTCTTCTAAAGTCTCTAAGGTTTTTGCTCCTATACCTCTTCGTGGCAAATTCACCACTCGTTTGAAACTGTAGTTTTCGTGAGGATTTTGTATTAATTTTATATATGCAAGTATATCTTTAATCTCTTTTCTACCGTAAAACTCCTGACCACCTACTATCTTATAAGGCATACCTTTAAGTTTTAACTTATCCTCGATTGCTCTAGTCTGGGCTCTAGTCCTTACTAAAATTGCAATATCTTTGTAAGGTGTATCTCTTACGGTTCTTTCATTGTAAATTCTTTCAACAATATAGTCAGCTTCTTGGGTTTCATCCATTCCTTCGTAAAGCTGTATTAAACTTCCTTTATCGTCTTCAGTCCATAAATTTTTACCAATCCTATTTTCATTATTTTCAATTACATAGTTTGCTGCATCTAATATATTTTTGGTAGACCTGTAGTTTCTTTCCAATTTTATAACTTCAGCATTAGGAAAGTCCTTTTCAAAATCTAATATATTCTGAATATCAGCACCTCTCCACCCGTAAATAGATTGGTCTTCATCTCCAACTACAAATACATTGCTGTTTCCTTCTTTTTTTGTACCTAGATTTTTAACCAGTAAATACTGTACCCTGTTGGTGTCTTGATATTCGTCTACTAGTATATGTTCAAATTTATTTTTGTAATAATCTGCAACGTCTTCGTGTTTTTCTATCAGTTCTAATGCTTTTAACAGAAGATCATCAAAATCTAAGCTATTGCTTTTCTTAAGTTTTTCATTGTACAATTTATAAATTTCACCTATCATTCTCTCTCTATAGAGACTGTGGTTTTCCTTAATGTACTCTTCCGGAGAAATTCTACTGTTTTTTAAATTGCTAATTTGTCCTCTTATAGCATTAGGATTGTAGTTTTTAGTATTTAAATTTAATTCTAAAATACATTCTTTTACTACTATTTTCTGGTCATCAGCATCAAATATTAAAAAGTTTCTTTCATAGCCTAATTTTTCAATAAATCTTCTTAAAATTCTCACACAAATAGAGTGGAATGTACCAACCCACATGTAGTTTATATCGAAATCAACTAGTTCAGCAATTCTTTCTTTCATTTCCTTTGCCGCTTTATTTGTAAAGGTAATTGCTAAGATACTGTTTGGATGAACCTTCCTCTCTTCTATCAAATAGGCTATACGTCTTGTCAGCACCCGAGTCTTCCCAGAACCTGCTCCCGCTATAACAAGAGCCGGGCCTTTGTCATGAAGTACTGCCTT
>DPPH01000167.1:2497-3204 GCA_003539375.1 Clostridiales bacterium | reverse complement strand
AAAAATGCGAAAACTACGGATACTAATACTACAAGTAAAACCCTCCAGCCAAAAGAACCAATACCGAAAATTATTATCGGTAAAGTTGCCAAGAGAACCCTATCCATAGCTTTTTGATTCATAAATTTAAGATTAAATAATGAATTCAAGATATACCTCCCTAAAATTGTAATTTTCTCCTATGATATTTTTAATATACCCAGTTAAAGAACTTGCTAAACAGAGAATTTGCCAACTATCATCTATATAGCTATTTCTTTTTACTATTGACCATCAATTGTACTATCGATCCAAGAACTAAACCGATTCCTCCACCTATACTTGCATATATGGAAACATCTTTAGTTAATAAAGAAGCTAGTAAAGTTCCAATTCCAGCACCAAAGACCAATCCCAGTCCTACATAAGTTTTGTCCATTCTATTCATTGTTACCTCCTAATTTCCTGATTTCTTCTATAAATTTATAAACAACTTCTTCTTCAGTAGCCCAAGATGTTACCAATCTTACAGCAGAATGTTCACCATCTATTTTAGACCACTTATAAAAAGAGTAGTTCTTTAAAAGTTCATCTATAATCTTATTAGGCAGTATTGGAAAGATCTGATTTGAAGAAGGTTTCCCTAAAAATTCGTAGTTTAATTCTTCTAAGGCATTGCTTATTTTAAAGGCCATGTCATTAGCATGTTTTCCAATTTTAAAAAACAA
>DPPH01000167.1:639-2213 GCA_003539375.1 Clostridiales bacterium | reverse complement strand
CCTTTTTGCTTTATGTGAAACCTAAAGTCTTCTTTTAATTCATCCTTGTTAATTACTATTGCTTCTCCAAGTAAAGCTCCATTTTTAGTTCCACCAATGTAAAAAACATCAGTATGTATTGCTAGGTCTTCAAATTTCAAATCACTTTCAGGAGAGGTTAATGCAGAACCAAGTCTTGCACCGTCCATATAAAGATATAGATTTTTTGCCTTGCAAAAATCGTTAAGGGTATCTAATTCATCCTTTGTATATACCGTACCTATTTCTGTAGAATTTGAAATATATACCAATTTAGGTTTAACCATATGTTCATCTTCATGAATATCTAAAACTTCCTGTACCTGTTCCGGAGTTAGCTTGCCGTCTTTAGTATTCACTGTACATACTTTGTGACCTGTAGCTTCAATAGCGCCCGCTTCATGTACATTTATATGTCCAGTGCCAGCAGATACTACAGCTTCGTGAGGTCTTAGTATTGAGGAAATAACAATTAAATTAGCTTGAGTTCCCCCTGATACAATATGCACATCTGAGCTTTGAGAGTTCAATCTATTTTTTATTAGTTTTACAGCTTCTTGTGTATATTTATCTTCACTGTATCCATTTTCCTGGATTAAGTTAGTTTCACCTAAAGCTTTTATTATATTTTGATGAGCTCCTTCGCTGTAGTCATTCATAAAACTGTATTTTTCCATCTTATCAAATCCTTTCCTTTATTTTTCTGTAATCATAGTCCATTTTTCAATTTCTTTAAAACCTATTTTTTTATATACTTTTCCTGCTTCAGGATTGTCGTAAAAAAGACATAGAGTTTTTCCTTCGTCAAGGTAATCTTTACATAACTTTGACATACACTTTGATACTAAGCCTTTTCTCCTATAATCAGGTCTTGTAGCAACTCCTACAACCATAGCAGAAAAAGAGTTTTCTGCGGTAGTTTGTGCTACACTGATTATATCACCTTCACCATCTTCTATATAGTAAGCTCTTCCTGAATTAGTTTTAAGCTTCTTTTCAAATTGATCAGGAGTTACATCAGGACTATGAACAAATTCATCTATACTATTTGTAAACATTGGTATCCTATTCTTATCAGATATTTGAGCAGTTTTAACTTCGGAAGTATCTTTTTTTAAGTTTTCAGCTTTTTTTAGTTCACAGAAATAGGTGTCTCTTTTTATATATTTTCCGAAAACATTTTCAAAATTTGCTAAAATATTCTTCTTTCCGGAAATCATTCTATCCTTAACAGGACTGGTTTTTATAATATCAATAAAACCATCAGGATTAAAATCATCTTTTTTCCAGTAGGGTATGAAGTTTTGATTATATCTTAATAAGACACCATCAAGATTATTATCTCCATCAAAATGACCCCAAACTTCTTGGAAATCCTCATCAAATCCAAATACTTCTATATCTCCTATTGCAAAAAGATTTATAGAAGGTTCTTCACTTAAAAATTCTAAAGTATTATTCCTATCTTTTTCTTTAAGTTTTCTTATCATGACCCACCTCAAAACATATAATTTAGTATATTTTATCATTTATAATATTTAATATAAAGTAATAAT
>DPPH01000167.1:0-428 GCA_003539375.1 Clostridiales bacterium | reverse complement strand
AATAATATAATGAAAAACTAATCTTTAAATGATATAATTTTATAGAATATATTTAAAAGGGGTGTAAAAATGAATATTAAAAAAGTTCTAGTTTTAATTTTATCATTATTATTAATAATTTCATTAATTGGGTGTGGAAGTGATGATGAAGTAGATCAATCTCAAAAAGAAGAGGATAATGAAGAAGCCGAAAATGATGAAGTCACTTCAGAAGAAGACGGCGAATTAACACCTGAAGAAGTTATAGCAGCTCTGGAAGAAGAGGAATCTCAAGGAACTGAAGAAAAAGACCAAAATGAACAGCAAGCAGAAGAATCTCAAGAGGAAGAAGAGAATCAAGAAGTTGAAGAATATATAAATTATTTTTACCATAATTATGGTAATACAAGCGGCAACCTTGCTAATGAAGGATATGCACTATTCGATTT
>DPPH01000276.1 GCA_003539375.1 Clostridiales bacterium | reverse complement strand
AGTTATACGGGATATCAATGGGGATTTGTAGGACCTTGGTGGTATGCTTTAGGAGCTACCATACCGCTACCTATTATGGCTTATATGGGAAGGCAAATAAAAACTTTAATGCCCAAGGCCACATCTTATCCGGAATTTGTAAGATTTAGAACGGATAAAAAGAACCACCTTCTGCACTCTATCATAACCATTATTGTGTGTTTCTGGGTCACTTTGATGATTATTACCGGCGGCGGCGTAATGGGCGTTTCGTTTACCGGAGCTCCCTTCTGGGCAATAGCACTAATTATGGTTGTTATCTTTGTTTCTTACGTTTCACTTGCAGGATTATGGGCCAGCATTTTTGCGGATACTATTATGTCCCTGGTAATGTATGCCTGTATTATGATTATTTGTTGGACAGTAGTTATTAAAATTGGTCCTTCTGCAATTTATGATGGCCTTGTTCAAGTAATACAAAACAAACCTCATTTAGCAACAGATATGCCCTTAGAAGCTGCAAAATATCAATGGGATCCTCTAAACTGGCTTAACGCCAGGGGTCTAGGCTTCCTAATTGTGAACACCATCGGTAACTTGGGAGCAGTTCTCTGTAACCAGACCTACTGGTCTCGTGTAACTGGTGCCAGGGACCCGCAGATTGTTTTCCGTTCCTTTATGACCGCTGCGTTCTGCTGGTGGCCCATTCCGTTTGCCACGGCTACCGCTCTTGGTGTTACCGGTCTTTCCATGCATTTACAAGTCGGTGAAATGTACTACTGGGGCGAACACGGTATGATGTTCACCGAATCCTCAGCAGTAGCCCCCATGGCGGCTTTCCTTGTTTTAGGATTTTTAGGACTGGCGCTCTTTGTTATTGCTGTCGGCGGCGCCACGATCAGTACCGGGGCCGGCGAAATTATGGCGGTAGTTACAGTTGTCATTAACGATATTTATAAAGGCTACATTAACCCTGATGCTAAAGACAAACAGCTACTTTTTCAGAGTAGGCTCTGGCTTTATATTACGGCAGCTGTGCTTTTAGGAATCGTTATCTGGTGGCGTATTATAGGCTTTAGCTTTAGTGGGATGTACGAGGCCATGGGTGTTGCTTTCTCCTCGGCAGTTGTCCCGTTAATTATGATGGTATTTTGGAAAAAGACAAATTACAGCGGTGTCTTCTGGGGGACTATTATCGGAGCTCTCTGCGGTATTTATTATTGGGTAGTAGTTACCAACTTTGATATGCTCTGGGGAGTTGTATGGGGCAACATTATTGTTATGAGCGTCTCGGCTGTCATAGCAATCCCCTGGACACTGATTAAGCCCCAACCTTTTGATTACAGTACGCTGAAAGATGCTGGCTTTGAATATGAAAGCGTGGAAGAAATGCTTATAGTTGGTGAAAGTGAAAGTGAGGAAAAATAATTAAGATTGTAATAGCTAAGGAAGGGGGGCTTCCGTATGTTCTCCGAAATTACTCTGGGTGTGCTCTCTCGTACTGAATATATTATTAACCACTGGTTTACTGTTTGCTGGGTTACCCTGGCAACTATTTACACGTACTGGGCTGTTATTGCAGATATTATAGAAGCTAAGAAGAAAAAACAACAGCACCAATAAATTATAAAAAAATATAGGGCATGCAGATTGATAGACCTTCCTCCCAAAAAGGGAGGAAGGTCCAATTATTTGGGGATTATTGACTCTCTAAGAAATATTTAATGGTATTATAATTCTCATACTTTAACTATAATATTCATTGGGGATTCACTTAGTATACAATTAATAGTCAAACTGTATGTAATATAATATAAATTACAATATAATTAATGTTATATAGATTAAAAGGGTTTTTAAAATATTTTTATAATATACTATCCAACATATTCTTTAATAGTTAAGGAGGGCAGTTATGAAAAAGTGGGTTTTTATTGGATTAATATTTGTTCTTTTAATTTTTATGATAACTGCCTGTACTATTCTTTCAGACAGGGAAAAAGAATTAGGAGCATATTCGGACGATATAATGCCGGCAATAAGTGAGGCACTAGCAGACTTTGATGCTTGGAAAGAAAATAGCGGAGACCAACAAAAGCTCGATTTGTTACAAAAACACGCAAATAATATTAATGCTATTAATTCACGATATTTTGATGGTCCTCATCCCCAAGAATTAGAATGGTCTTTAAAACAATGGGAAGGGCCTGAAGAAGATAACTTAAAAGATTGGAAAAAAGAAATGAGGGAATTAGCCTACGCTGCATGGTACATGAGAGAACGTAGTACACAATTTGCAGATAAACTAGAAGAAATTTCAGAAGCTCAAGGAAAATTAAGTAAAGAAGAATTGAAACAGGTTGAAGAAATAGCACGGGAAACCTCGAAAGCCGGTAAAAGTTTGCATTGGGAATACAAAACATGGAAAGGGGATTTTCGCCCGCCTTGGCGATTTAAATAATTAAGTTTTAAGAAAATATTTTAGATTAGAATTTAGGAAGGAAGAGGTGTTTTTAATTTAAACCTCTTCCTTTAGATATTTTATCAGCTATATGTTATCAATAGGGATTCAACAAGTAATCAATAAGTATTAAATTGGGATAAGAAGGGAATAAAACTTTATGTAAAGAAATTAAGATAAGCAATATAAATACATTAAAAGTGAGATTCTTTCCTTATGAAAGGGGTTTTTAAAAATGGCTAAAGATTTTGATACAATTTACAGTAACATAGAAAACAATATGACTAAAGAACATATTTTAGGTGTGGTTTATGTCCTTGCTCATAAAGTTAAAAAAGATATTTATAAAGAAAATCTTTTTGAGGATGTAGAGAAAAGCTTCGATAAAGACTTAATGAATATCTATAATGAATCGATGGAAGCATTAGATCAATATGGTAGTAAATTAAATGATGAAGAACAAAAACTGTTATCCAAAATAAAAGATAGACTTCAAGAACTTCCGTTTTCTTCAAAAACCAATGCAGAACGTTGTGGCGATTTTTGGGTAGGGTGTAGGATGGGATGTAAGTGGTTTTAGTGTGTTCAAGTCTTTAGGCAAACAGGCATAGTTATCAATTAAGTTTTTATCTCAACTGTAAGGGAGTTACTTTCGCAACTCCCTTATTTTTTGTTAAATGGTGTGCCAAAAGCAGCTCAAACCTTCCCTAAGCTTTTCTTCTGTAAATTTTTGGCTGCTCTAATTGAAATTTTTTGCTACTTTAATTCCTTCCCTATAATTAACCGCCAAATCGGCCCTTTATAGATACTATTTGTTTAAGAAGTAAGGAAGAAGTATGGGATGCGAAAGATTTTGTTACTAAGCTCAATTTAAGACGTCTGAGATAGATTAAAAACTGCTTATTAAACTAAAATTATTAAAGTATTTTAATTTAAAAATAACTCTTTTTTATATACTCTAAACTCTTTTATAATATCTAAACCAAAAGTTTTTTTAAGTAATCTATTCATCATCTTATTGTTAGCAGAAATAAGTGACAATTCTGCTTCTTTATAACCTTTAATTATGGCTCCTTTTTAACAATCAAAAAATAATAAAACTTCAAACCCCCCTTTCTGATATTTTTGTACAATACC
>DPPH01000020.1:20157-32011 GCA_003539375.1 Clostridiales bacterium | reverse complement strand
TTCCTCCTTATATCTTGGTGTAAAACAGTAATTACATGGTATTTTTTCCTATAATATCAATTTTAATCTATTTTTTCTTTATTTTCAAATATCTAAAAAACTAAAAAAGTTAATCAATTCCTTAATAAATTTACTATTATCCTCTCCAGCTCTTTAATCTACATATACTACTTTCTAAAAAGTTCTATTATTTCATTTATTGTCAGTTATTTAAATTCTTCTATTTGTTCAATAGCTGTTGTAATTGATGGAATTACTTGTTTTTTTCTTGAAAGTATGCCTTGTCCATGAAAACTTCCACTGCCAGTTGATTCTCCAAGAGCTTTTCCTATTATATCTTTATATTCTCCAACCACTATCATTTCAGAAGATTCATTAAATATATCTGTGAGCATTAGTATAAAATTGAGGTATCTTTCCTCTTTTCTTTTTTTCTCCATTAGTTCTAATAAATCATCTTTCATCTCTGTTAAACTTTCAGGATCCATGGTGTAAACTTGTGATATACCTATTGTTTCCTCATTGATAGTAAATATTTTGAAATCCTCTTCTAAAAGTTCTTCCGGTGTTTTACCAACAAGAGATGTCCCTTCTTTAAACATTTCCATTGCAAACTTGTCTACCTCTATGTCAGCTATTTTTTCCAGTCTTTTCAGTATTATTTTATCTGTTTTTGTAGCTGTGGGCGATTTAAAAAGAAGTGTGTCTGATATTATTGCTGCTGAAAGTATTCCTGCTATCTTTTTAGATGGTCTTCTACCATTTTCAAAAAACATTGAAGCTACTATAGTAGCTGTACTACCTACAGGTTCATTTCTAAAATATATAGGTGTCCCTGTAAATACATCTGCTACTCTGTGATGGTCTATTATTTCAAGTATTTTGGCATCTTCAAGTCCATCTATCGATTGTCTTCTTTCGTTGTGATCTACCAATATAACTTTTTTCTTTTTGCTTGATATTAAGTGATACCTTGATATTAAACCAACTACATTGTTATTTAAGTCTACTACAGGGTATGACCGGTACCTAGTTTGACTCATCTTTGCCTTTACGTCTTCTACTAGGTCGTCAAGGTCAAAATTTATTATATTTTTCCTTGTCATTACGTAAGATACTGGAACCGATTGTATTATTAATCTTGAAGTAGTAAATGTTTCATGAGGAGTAGTGATTAAAGATACATCCCTTTCTTTTGCTTTTTTTATTATATTTTCAGATATTTCCCCACCACCGGTAACAATCATTAGTGATATTTCCTTATCTAGTGCAAAACTTTGAGCATCTTCCCTATCTCCACATATAACTATATCATCTGATTCAATGTATTTTCCCATTGTTTCTGTTTTCATAGAAAGAACTAGAAGTTTTCCTCTAAACTCCAATTTAGATTTAGATATATATACAGGATTTCCAGAAAGTATATCAATTATATTATCAATTTGTGTATTGGATTTATGAATTATTCTATTATCCCATACATCCATATAAGAACTAAGTATGTCTGATACTGTGACTATTCCAGATAGCTTTTCATTTTCATCTACTACAGCAATACTATTGAGATTGTTAGATTTCATTAATTCTAAAGCCATTCCCAGTGATATGTCTCCAGTGATAGGAGCTATTTTATCAAAATCTAAATCAGAGACATTTAAACGTAATGTCTCTAAAAATACTGGTTCTTTTACATCAAAATAATCGAGAATAAATCTAGTTTCCCTGTTTATATCTCCAAGTCTAACAGGAATAGCAATTTCTTCTCCAAAACTGTTTTTATATTCTGCATATGCTATAGCAGAACATATTGAATCTGAATCTGGATTTTTATGACCTGTTATGTAAATTTTTTCTCTCATAATATCACCTTTTCCTTTGTTTGCTTCTTATTATTACTATTAATTAAATAAACAGCATTAACCAAAATATCCCCATCCCTGCTGCAATAGTCAGTAAAAGATTTTTAGTTTTCCAAGCTATTAATATTGCTATAAGACCGGCAATTAAGCGAGGGTTTTGTGGAGAAATCCATATAACTTCATTCTTGATTACAATTGCTGGAAATATTAAAGCTGATAATACTGCAGGAGGTACATATCTCATAGCTTTTCTAATCCAATTAGGAAGTTCAAATCTTCCATATAAAAATATAAAGGAAAATCTAAATAAAAATGTTCCTATCCCTATAATTATTATAGTTAAAATAAGTTGAGTATTATTCATTTTCAGATACCTCACTTTTCTTTGATAGTATCCTTTCGCTAAGTGCTCCAGCTGTAATTCCTATAATCGCTGCCAATACCAACCCTATATTCATCGGAAGTTGGGAAGCTAGTACAGCTACTATTCCACTTGTAATTATTGCTATAACTCCAGGCCACCCTGCTACTCCTTTTAATAGTACAGCAATAAAAGTAAGAGGAATACCAAAATCTAACCCTAATTCCGGTGGAATAATGGAACCCATCAAATATCCTACAACAGTACTTATTTGCCATATAATCCATATGCTAATAGAAGCACCGAAAAAGAAGCTTTTTGTATCCTCTTCAGGGTTATTCATGAAATGCACAGAGGACATAGCATAGCTCTGGTCTGTCATACTGTAAGCTAGTAATGCTTTCCATTTTGTATTCAATTTTTGTATATGAGGGGCTATAGATAAACTGTATAACATCATCCTAAGGTTAATTATTAAAGCAGTATAGATTATTACAATCATATTAGCATTGATACTTATCAACTGCAGGGATGCTAATTGAGCAGCACCAGCAAATATTCCTATACTCATTAACATGGTCATTCCTATAGATAATCCTGTATTAGCAGCTGAAATACCGCTTATTAAACCAAAGGGTATGACTCCCAACATTAAAGGTGTTACAGCTTTTACGCCTCTTAACAAACTTTCTTTATTAATCATTATTACTGTCCTTCTCTTTCATTTATTCTAATCTATCAAGATTCCTTTATTTTTTATGTCTAAAATTGAAATACTGTACGTTCCACCTAAGTTCTTTTCAACTAACTCCGCAAGTTCATTTAATGCCTTATCTAAATCATCACTTCGATTTTCATCTACTGACTCTATGCATAAAAAGGCATTTTTAGTATCCTCTGTTAGCATTGTTCTTACAGCTTCACGCCAATTCCAACACCTGCAAACAGCACCTTTGTCATCTTTATAAATTATTTCTCCTTCGTAAGGAGGCGCACTTTTTTCCGAGCCTAATGTAATAAAATTTTCCTCTCCTTCAGCTTTTGTTAATCTTAAATCTCCAGCAAAAGTATCTATATCTTCTCCCCCGCAAGGAAGTGCATTTTTAAGGGAAATGGAATTATAAATATCAACAAGAGGATTTATAGTACCAATGCTATTTCCTTTATCTACACGTTTCATTAAAGCTTCTATGGATGACCTTGCACCCTTCTTTGTTTTGAACTTTTTGAAGGCATCCCTCCATACCTTTATAACTTCATTGCTGCTGAAATTATCATTTGATAGATACTTAAGAGCTTCTTTCTGATTTTTTAGAATTAACTCCTCATACTGTTTCACATTTTTTACAGTATTATCTATTCCTTTAAATACTACGACCCCTATTTTTGCTTTTGGAAATAATTCCCAAAAATCTTCTTCTATAATAAATTTTTTCATATATCTATGCCTCCAAAAAATTTTAATAGTAATTATTATATTCTAAATTATATTATAATTCAAAATTTTTTTAAATAAACAATTATTGATATTAAAAAATGCTGAAATTACTTAATCAACATTAAAAGTAATTTCAGCATTGAAATTTGATATATAAATTATCTGGCTCTAGCCATCATTCTTGTAATACTTCCACCATTCTTAAGATTAGTAAACCCATATTCTCTTAGGATGTTTACAGCATAAGCGCTTCTAGCCCCGGATGTACAGTACAGAATTATTTCTCTATCTTTACTACCAAGTTCTTCTACTTTATCTTCTATCTCATCAAGTGGTATATTTACAGCATCTGGATAAGCACCATACTGGAACTCTCCAGGTGTTCTTACATCTACGTACAATGGTTCGTTAGTGTCATTTTTTATTTCTTCTTTTGAGTTATTATTATCTTCACTTTCGATTTTCTCGCCAATTTTTTTAGGTTGTGGATCAGGTAATTCTAATAAAAAGCTCTTAGGAGTTACCGCTCTTACATAACCAGCAAGACTTAAAAATCCACCACTTACATTTAGGACATTCTCAAACCCAGCTCCAACTAGGGTTCTAAGTGCTTGATGTCCTTTCTTTCCAGTTTGGTCGTACACTAATATTTGTTTGTCTCTAGGAAGAGAATTTAATTTAGAATTTAGAATTTCTAATGGTATATTTACTGCTCCTTCTACATGAGATTTCTTAAATGAAAATACATCTCTTACGTCAATCCACATAGCTTCTTTATTCTCTAAATACTTATCTAACTCTGAAACTGTCAGCGAAGGAGAAAATCCTGAAATTCTATTTTCAGCAACATAAGCCGCCATATTCATTCCATCATTTGCATTACCAAGAGGTGGAGAATATGCAAAATCTATGTCTGCAAGATCAGAAACTGTTAGTTCTCCTGCAACTGCAGTTGCAATTACGTCTAATCTTCTATCAGCTCCGTCATAACCTGCTGTTTGTCCACCCAGCACTACTCCAGTGTCTCTATCATATACTAAAAGTATAGATACCATTTCAGCCCCTGGATAGTAAGATGTATGGTTTTCCTTATGGACTACAATAGCATCTGCATTAAAGCCTGCATCTCTTGCAGCTTTTAAAGATAGTCCTGTAGTCCCAGCTACAGCTTCAAACACTCTAACTATTGAAGTTCCAATTGAACCTTTATATTCATGTCTTTTACCCATTGCATTTGATGCCGCTATTCTTCCTTGTCTATTAGCTGGTCCAGCAAGAGGAATTCGAACTTTTTTCCCATGTACTCTGTGCTCTAACTCTACCATATCGCCAGCTGCATATATGCTATCGTCATTAGTTTTCAATGTAGTATCTACTAATAATCCACCGGCTTCACCAATTTCTAAGCCTGACTCTTGTGCAAGCTTAAGTGTAGGTCTTACACCAATAGAAAGAAGAGTCATGTCAGCATCTATTTTACTACCATCTCTTAGAGTAACACTGTTACTTCCAATATCTGAAACTGCTTTATTAGTCAATACATCTACACCATAAGCCATCATTTCTTCTTGGATAAATCCGGCTATTTCAGATTCCATTATAGCCATAACATGAGGCATCATTTCAACTACTGAAACTTTCATTCCTCTTTTTACAAGTGCTTCTGCCATTTCTAGACCAATAAAACCTCCACCAACAACTACTGCTGTTTTAGGTTCTTTGTCTTCAATAAAAGAATTTATTTTGTCCATATCTCCAAGAGTCCAAAGTTGAAATACGTGACCTTGATCTGCTCCTGGTATAGGTGGAGCGATTGGTTTTCCACCTTGTGCTAATATCAGCTTTGTATATTCATAGCTTCTCTCTTCACCTGTATTTGAATCAACAGCATGCACAATCTTATTATCTCTATCAATCTTTGTAGCTGAAGTATTTACATGAACTGTAGTTTGATACTGGTCATTAAAACTTTCAGGACTTTGCAATATAAGTTTTGATCTACTCTCAATGTCCCCACCTATATAGTAAGGTAATCCACAGTTAGCGAATGATATATCTGGTCCTGCTTCTAGTATTGTGATTTCCGCCTCAGTTGAAAGTCTTCTTGCTTTTGCTGCTGCTGTAGCACCTGATGCTACACCACCGATTATAACGATTTTTTCCATATTTATTTCCTCCAAGTATTATTTGTTTTACTAATTATATGTGTTTGTTATGTATGTTTTTATTTGGTGAGGATATATAGTTAATACTATACCCCCCGGTGGTATATTATATAGATGTTTTTCTTCCTTGTCAAGATTTTAATTATTATTAAATAATTCACTTTTCATATTAAAAAATTCAAACCACCATGAATTTCTATATATTCCATAATGGTTCGAATTTTTAATTATATGAAATTGACAGCTGTAGGTTTTTATCTTTTTTGGGATTTCCACTATATTTTTAAGTGAAATAATAATATTTAATCCTATAAAAAATATGCCCTTTTCAAATCTAATTTATCTGTATTTTCCTGCCAGTCCATTAAGTTGTTATAGTAATAATTTATCTTTTTCTTCTTAGTACTTTAGCATATGGATGACTTTTATCCTTATCTTCAACAAGGATAATCAATTTATCTTTTATCATCTTCTCAATTCGCAAAGCATACCAACTGTCACCAACACCTATTCTATGATCTCCTATTAATTTACCTATAAATCTCGCCATTATGAATTCACTCTCTGGTATATTGTTAGTTATGATAGAATCATAAAAGTTTTCCGGTACTGAAATTAATCGTCCGTTTAAATTTGTTCTTAAAGGTGAATTTTCTTGAATTAAAGTTCTCCATAGGTCACTGATAACCTTCTTATCTAACAAGGACAACTTTCTTTCTAAAGGAAGAAACTCATAAAATTTACCTGCTGAAACTTCTCCCCAGCTGCTGTAGTAAACAGTTTCTTTCTCTGATATTATTTTGTATTCCGGTAACTCAACAACTCTTATATCACAATCAATATCTTTTAAAATGTAACATACATAATAAAATCCACAAGTGGAATAAGGTGCATTGCTTTTCCATATCCTGATAGTTTTTCCATTACTTGCTGCATTTTTTAGTTTTATAAGATCTTGTCTCTGTCTTTCGAAAAAATCTTCTGTTTTACTATCATCAAAAGAATATATTCCCCATAATTTTCTGAAAACATCCTTTCGTTCTTTTCCGTCAATTTCACCGGATATATCTCCTATATCAAGATTGAAACCTATATTTACAACCTCTGATGAACTACCTCCGATTGCTTTTCCCTCAAATAATTTCTGCAGTTCAGCTTTCTTTGGTTTTTTACCTATGTATCCAACAGTTCCTGAAAGCATATTTTTCATATCATAATTTTTCGCTGCTTTCATTGAACCTTTTTCACTATCACTAAATACAACTTCCAGCATCATTCTTCTCCTATTTATTAATTTTCTATATTATATTCTATGTCAACAATATGAAGAGTACTATAAGTAAAATCTCCTTCTTCATAATGCCAAACAGCCTTACCATATTTGGGCAAATTAAAGCCCTTTAATTCTTGATACTCAAAAATTGGTGTCGACCAAGGCACAGAATCCTTCGTCCCATCGTTGTCTACTACTAATCGATCCTTAGATACAAAATTAGTTACTCTGCCCATGTCATCGAAAAATATAATTGCTTTAATAGTAATTCCATCATGTGTAAATGTTGCCTCAACAGAACTATCATCTCTTTCCTCCCAGTTTATTTCATCACTGATTAATGTTTGCGGTGCTAATAACACCATATCATTAAAGAAGGTTACAGTCTCAGCTTTTTTCATCTCTTCACCATTTTCATTAACAACTGTAAAGACGTCTAAAATTTTGATTTTCATTATAGAATCATCTCTATAAAAGTGATGTAATCCAGATATTTTAATTTTATTTACATATAAGTCCATATAAAACAATCTTATACCTTGATTCTGAAAACTTGTTTGTTTAATTATGCAGGGAGCAAACTCAGAGTTGCGGTTCATTTTAAATTCTCCATCAAGATTGACTTGAAAATTAGAAACTTTTTCTGTTCCTACAACTCCAACATAATTCAAATAATTTTGAACAAGTTTAGGAAGATGGGATAAATCATCTTCAGTAATAATTTCATTTGATATATCTTCTTTAGCTAAAGCTTCTTTTGTTAATTGATTGTATTTACGCTGTGTAAAATTTAGTAATGCAAGTATTCCGATTACTACTATACCAATTAATAATATAATACCAATAATTTTAACTATCATTTTCATTACCTTTCTCCTCATTTTTATTTAATAAATCTATAGTGTCATCAATTTTCATCATGGACTCTTGTAATATTGTCATGTTATCGTCAGAGACCACTTTAAACATTTCATTCAAAAACATCAGATCTGATTCATCTCTTTTTCTCCAATATTCTTTAGCCTGATTAGTTAATTTCACACGTTTATAACGAGCATCAAGTTTATCTGTATAAATTTGAACATAACCATTCTTTCTAAGCTTCAACGCAAGTTGTTTGACGTTTTGTCTACTGGAACCAAATCGTTTACTAATTTCAGAAAAACCTGGATCATTTTTAAATGAATCTATAGCAACCATTAATAGCAATTGTTTCCCTGTCAATTGTTCATTTTTTAATTGATTATCCAAAAATACTTGTAATTTGTTTGATAATTGAAAAATCCTTACTAGGACTTCTCTCTCTAAATCTATTCTTTCTTTATTCATATTATACCTCCATAGGTAATATATTACGTATTCTTTTATTTGTCAATCTTTTTTTGAAAATTAATTAATTTTTTAGTTCTATATTAACGAAAATTTACATTTGAAATGAAAACATCCCTCATGTGCAAAACATGAGGGATGTTAATTATCCCTTGTATTTTTATAGTATCTGCTTTATCCATACAATATAAATGCTAATGTTATTAATTGTCTTTTTTCTTTACAGGAATCCAAATTTCGCTTCGATATTTTGGATTTGAAGTATCTGGACTTTCGTTCCATAAGATTTCAGGTCCTTCAACTGCCTCATATCCTGAAGATGGAAACCACTCTGAATATATCCTGCCCCATATATTTTGAAGTGTTTCTGGAAATGGTCCAATAGATTCAAATATAGCCCAGGTACCAGCATCAATATTTAATATATCATATTCAGCAGTTTCATTACTTGTTGTTGCAACCCCTATGTAATGATCTAATTCACCCTTTTCTTCCATTCTTCCTTCTGAAAAATTAGTAGAAGCACTAATAATACCTTTTGGCTCCACGTTAGAAATTGATTTTAATTGTTTAACAACTTCCGGGGTTAAAAGTTCGGTCATTTTTTCTATTTCTGGATTAACACCTTTAAAAATAATAGGAACTCTTTTTTTAAACCCGACAAGATTGAATGATTCTTTTTCAATAATACGATAGTTCATTTCACTTCCTCCTTTAATTGATAGTTGAAAGGTCATCCGAGGATAAGCTTTTAATTGTATTTTCTCGCTTCTAGCTTCTGAAGGTAATATACCATGCATGAGTTGAAAAGCCCGAGAGAATGAATCAGCTGAAGTATAACCATATTTAGCAGAAACATCTATTATTCTCAAATTTGTATCTTTCAAGTCAAGAGCAGCTAGGGTTAGTCTTCTTCTTCTAATATATTCTGACAAGCCAATTCCTGATAAAAACGAAAACATTCTTTTAAAATGATACTCTGAACAATAAGCAATCTTTGATACTTCACTATAATCAATATTCTCCGTTAGGTGATCTTCAATATATGCTAATGCCTTATTCATACCACTTAATGAATCCATCAAATAACCTCCTTTCATTGTCAATATTATCAAAAGATAAAGTTATACATCCGATAATCTGTGCACACTTTAATCGATTCTAGTCAAACTCTTAAGGATCCTCTGAATCCACGTGCAGCATAGTACGATTCCGCTCCATTGTGATACACGAATACTGTGTTGTATCTACGATCACAAAAAATAGCTCCTCCAAGTTTCCTAATAGAAACTGGCGTCTTAATCCAACTCGATGTTCTCGTGTCAAATTCTCCAAGTACCTGCAGTTCTTTGTACTGTTTTTCTGTTAAAATTTCAATGCCCATATCTGCTGCCATGTCCATGGCATTATTTTCTGGTTTATTCTTTTTTCTCGACTCCTGTGCTTCCCGGTCATAACACACACTTCTTCGTCCAGTAGGACTTTCCGCAGAACAATCATAAAATATATATTCATTTTTCTTTTCATCATATTCAACTACATCAGGTTCACCACCTGTTTTCTCCATTTCATTAAGTGACCATAGTTTTTCTATATGGTTTTCTAACTTTGATTCTACCTTTTCCCATTCGAGTCCTTCATGTCGGTTCATGTTTTCTTTAAAACGATACTTCAATATTTTAAGTATATATTTTTGTTGTTTAGTTGATAAGCTTCTTTTGTTATTTTCCATTTAAAACCCTCCATAAAACTTTTCATAACTACTTTATATATATAATAACTACCCTCAATAAAGCTAATTAATACACTGTTTAATTGATTCTCCTAAGAACTTCCTTTATCATAAGTTAGTCCATGCTTGGAACTTTTATAATTAAATTACGTCTAATATTATAAAAGTAGCTTAAATAATAAAATTGAAGTTTTATAGATAATCTCAAAAGGAGGCCAAAATGAAAATTAAATTAATCATAGTATTATTAATATCATTAATGCTTTTAACAGCATGTTTTAATATTGAAAACGAATCTGATGAGGGTCAATTGCCTGCAGATTCAGGTTCCGAGCTAGTCACTTACAGTGTAGCTGGTCGTGTCACAAACATTACAAACAATGAATCTGAAGATAAAATAACCATTTTAGTTGAAAGCGAATCAGAAAATAATGGTGCGGAGTATGATAAAGCTTCTGTCACAGTTACAGATGAAACTATTATATACGGAATTGATGGAAATGAAACCAATAATATTGAATTAGGTCAATATGTAAGAGTTTTCTTTGAAGGTGAAGTCATGGAATCCTATCCTGTGCAAGCAACTGCAAAACAGGTGAATATAGTACCTGATGAATCTTTAGAATTTAATGATGACCCGGCTGAGTAATAATCTAGTGAATTAAACATAAAAAATGACTGATTTTTTCAAAAAAATTCAGTCATTTTTTATGTTTCTTATTCTTTTTAGTATTAAGTGCTGCACCAACGGCGAGTCCAAGAGCTATTCCAATTCCCAAATTATCAAAGGCAGCTCCAAGGGCAACTCCAAGAGCTATACCTACTGCAATATAAGGCACGTCCTTGTTCTTATTTTTATTGGTCAACTAAATTCCTCCTTCAAATATCTTAAATATATAATAATCATACATAAATTAAAATCTTTATTAAAGAAAAAGCCAGTACTTGTGATATTAAATCACTGTGTCTGGCTTTAATAAATTCTAGTCTAAAGTTTTATTGTATTTTATAATTTATCTATTTTACTAAGCACTTCTTTAAAGTCAGGTATTTCTGGTATCTCATAAGTCTCTACCCATTCAATTTTTCCTTTTTCGTCTATCAGTATATTTGCTCTTCCTGAAGCATTCAATTTTTCTAAAAATACACCATAAGCTTTTGCTACTTCTCCTAAAGGATTATAATCAGACAACATTTGTAATTTTTTAATGTTTATGACTTTCGCCCAGGCTGATTTAGAGAAAGGTTGATCAACGTTAATTCCTAATGGAACTATATTCTTTTCTATGAATCCATCATAGTTGAGCTCTAAGGCTCTCATATGGTCCAGTCAACCAGCCGTCCATGCTAAAGGATGAAAAGATAGTAATACCTTTTTCCCTTCAAAATCCTTTAAACTTACTTCTTTGCCATTTTGATCCTTTAATTTGAAATCAAAAGCTTCTTGTCCTACTTTAATAGCATCATTCATATTATTTCTCCTCTCTTTATTCATATCATTTTTAATCTTTCAACTTTTATCGTTTTGAGAAGTTATTTTTTCAAAACTCAAGTTTATTTTCTCTTGTTAACATTATTACCCGAAGCCAGGTTTATTATACAATTTATAAAATTAAAATTAGATCCACCCATTAATTACATATCACATATTGATTTTAGTTTAATTGATTAAAATAAAACTATATGCTATTATAATT
>DPPH01000020.1:0-19918 GCA_003539375.1 Clostridiales bacterium | reverse complement strand
TCAGACCATACGGGATTAGCATCATATTTTGAAAATTTAGGTCTATCTATTTATATTAGTAAAGTTGATGGTGAAATATTAAATAGCAGTAAGAGTATATCTGAGCCTTTCTGGGAGAATTTAAGTAAAACTGAAATTCTACAAGGATTAAAGGAAGATAATCTTGATATCAAACAACATCCTGGATTTAAATATCGCACAAAATCTAAAATCAAATATATTCCTGCCATTCCAGGAAAATATATCGAAATTGATAAGTACAAGTTTAAAATTATAGATTTAAAAGGACATACTCCTGGCATGGTTGGTCTTTATGAGGAAGAACATAAAATATTATTTTGTGGAGATCATATACTTGGAAAAATAACTCCAAATATTACATATTGGGGAGCTAAGCATGGAGATATGTTGGGAAAATATTTTGAAAGTTTAGACCTTGTTTATAATATGGATATTGAATATTTGTTTTCATCCCACCGATTTTTAATAGATGATCATAAAAAAAGGATAAAAGAACTGTATGGACACCACAGGGATAGACTAGATGAGGTCAGGAATGCTTTACAAAAACTAGGAAGAGCCACTGTAAGAACAGTAGCTCAAAATATGCATTGGGACATAAAAAGTAAAAATTGGGATGATTTTCCAAAACCCCAAAAATGGTTTGCAGTTGGTGAGGCACATGCTCACCTAGAACACCTTAGAGCTTTAAAGGAAATAAATGTAGAAGAACAAAATGGTGTGCTCTACTATACTTATATACCTAAATAACTCTAAAAATACATCTAATATTGATAATTAAATCTGGACAGACCCGAATTATTTGATTTGCTTTTCAAAATCCGCGTTTGTTATCCATTTTTTTAATCCCTGTTATCTTTTTCTTAAATTCCCAGCATAGAATCTAATTTACCCTCTTTATCAAGCTTGTTCATTTCATCGAAACCCCCGATGAACTCTTCTCCAATAAAAATTTGAGGAACAGTATCACTTCCGGTTTTTTTCTTAATTTCTTCAAAAAGCTCCTGATTCTTATTAACATCTATATTCTTGTAAGGAATTTCTTTTTTAGATAACATCCTCAATGCTCTTATACAATATGGACAAAATCTTGTAGTGTATAATGTTACTTCCTTCATTTTACTCACCTTCTTGTTTTATTTTTAATTTTATACCTCATTAATAAAATATTCTTGTCTTCCTAGATTAATACCTTTATTTATATTTTAATAGATTGAGACTATAATTTCACTACAAAATCTCTTTATTAAAATGTCCTCTTGTGTCTGTTTCTTGGTTAAATACAGTTTTATTCATCGAGCCATTCAATTTGCCGAAAGCCTTATTAATTATTTCCACAACTTGGTCCTTTGATTCAACTGTAAAGTTTAATCTAAATGATTCTATTCCTTCTATGCTCTTTATCTCATCCAGAATGTTCAAAGTCTTTCCATTAAGTATAGTAGTAGTACAATCATCATGAGAAATGATAGGGAAAGCTCCCTGCTTATCCTTAAGTTCATAAGTCGATCTTCTACAAGTACCGCACTGATTCATTTTTTCCAAAGGACAGTATTTTATAAACATCAGAGGTGCCTTCCCATATACAATCATTTCCAGCGAAGGATATCCGTCATTTTTTTTATAATAGGAACTAATTAAATCCTCAATTTGTTTCTTGTTCAATTCATAAGATAAAGTTACTCGTTTTGCACCTAATTTATATAATTCATAGCAGCTATCTGAATTAACAACATTTAGGGAATAGTCAGTAATAAAAGGATTAGTTTTTCTGTAATGATAAATTCCACCATATCCTCCTATTAACAGAAAGCCTTCTTTTTCCTTATAATCATTCTGATTTCTTCTAATTACATTTTTAAAATAAATTTCCTCAATCCCGCAGCTGACACAAGCATCATACTGTTCTTTAGTTGTTACAGAAGCAGTAAGATATGACTTAACAGGTTCAAAATTAATTTTTTCTTTAGCTTTTGTAGACTTTGTTCTTTTCTTTTTGCTGTTAAGCTTTAAGTTATATAAACCCTGTACAATATCTCTTCTTGCTTCATTTAATAGTTTCGCTGGAATAAATGCATTGCATTCCTCAAAATCTACATGACTAAGTTCGAATACAGTATCATTTAATCTTGAAAATTGTTTAATTACCAGCTCTTTTGTTGTAGGATTATTAATTGCTTCGTCTAGTATATTCTCACTCTCATATAAAAAATTAAAACCTAAACCTTCAGCATCAATTATTAGTTTTGAATTTGGATATGCATATACTCTAATGTTCAATTTAAACCGTCTAAACTCTTTTTCCAGTGATGACTCTAATTCTTTGTAGTATAAATAATTTTTAGTTATATATACTATGTCCCCAATAGACAACTTTTCTTTTATTTTAATATAACAGAGGCTATCTGCTTTGTTGATTAAATTACCATCCTTATCGTGTAGTTTTACAACAGTTAAATTAACATCTTTATTGTTATGACTTATTCTAATTATATCATTTTGATTTAAAGTACTTTTAAGTGTTATTTCATACATACCTTTAAAAATCCTGCTGATTCTCCCAACTTCATAACCAAAATTATTAGGTCTTAAGATGTTAGTAATTTCTTTCTTATCTTCATGAAATAGATATCCTTTGGTGTATGTTCTATTGAAGGTTTTCTTCAAATCTTCTTTATCTTCTTCAGTTATAGTATTATCTAAGGCCATCCGATATTTTGATACTACATTAGCAACATATGCAGGTTCTTTCATTCGTCCTTCTATTTTTAGTGAATCCATTTCTTTTAAATCATCTATATAATCGATTGTGTTTAAGTCCTTAGTAGATAGAATATAGTTTTTTCCTAAAGTTGTATATGTTGTTTTATCAATTAGTTCATATTCTTTACGACATGAACCAACACATCTCCCACGATTTCCGCTTCGATAACCAATTAATCCAGACATTAAACAATTTCCAGAATAAGATACACATAAAGCTCCGTGTACAAAAATTTCTAATGGTATTTCAGCTTTTCTTTTTATCTCTTTTGCCTTTTCAATCTCAACTTCACGAGATAGAACAACTCTTTTAGCACCGAGTTCCTGTAATAATAAAGTTCCATCCAAATCGTCAATTCCCATTTGTGTTGAACAATGGGCTTCCATATCAATAAAGTTTTTTACTACATAGTCAAAAACAGCTAGGTCTTGGATGATAATTCCGTCAACACCGATTTCATTTAATTCCTTTACCTGCTTTTTCATTTCTTCAACTTCGTTCTCGAAAACTATTGTGTTCATTGTAACATATATTTTTACATTTCTTAGGTGTGCATACATAAGCGCTTCTTTTAAAGTTTCTAAATCGAAATTAGACGAGTACGCCCGTGCACCAAATTTTTGCATTCCTAAGTATATTGCATCACAACCATTAGAAATTGCTGCTTTTAAAGCTTCCATACTTCCTGCTGGAGCTAGTAATTCAGTCATTTTTTTCCTCCATACTTTTCGTTATTCTTTTGGGAGTTCTTCAAACTTTGGCACTTTCTCAAGCTCAGTATCCCAGTTTGCTTTGCTTGCATAATAGATATGTCCTTGCGGCCTTATGTTTATATAACTGTCAATACTTCCTGCAGGAACAACCAGTAATTTTCCATTCATTTGAATATTTGGCAAAGCCGATCCACAATTAGTACAAAAACTTTTTATGTGCCCTTCTGAACGAAAATTAAATGTTTTAGATTTTTCTTGACCCGACAGCCACCTTAGTTTGGCTGTAGAAGAAAATAGATTGGCTGCATGGGCCGAACCTGTGTCTTTTCGACATCTCTCACAGTGACAAAGATAAAAATTTTCAAAATCTCCTTCTATTTCGTAAGTAACTTCTCCACAAAGACATGATCCTAAATATTTCATAATCAACTCCCTCTCAATTACTTAATTAAAAACCTGACCTATCACTTTATACTCGCTAATTTAAACATTTTAATATATAATTCAACTTACTAGGCAACCTATCCATAAATTCAGTAGTATTCTAGAAAGTCATTTAAGATTCTTCTTTCTTCTTAATGACGTTTCATCTCTTTTCCAGCAATACTACCGTCTCCACATGTTTTGAGATGAGTGGATAGCTGTCAAATACTAGTAACCAAAATATTTTTATCAGAAATTCTCTTTGTGAGAACATATCCACTGTGGGCTTTCGTGTGTGGGAAGATATCAACGACATTATAACTTGGTAACTGTGTCCTTTACAGTAGATGACATTAACCAGCATCTGATATCATTAAAACCAAACTTATTCCCTCTTATTTTATAAAGCTTTTACTTGAGATTTTATAACTTCATATCCTAATTTATCGATGGCATTTTCAATATCTTTTATAGATACTTTTTCATCATCATATTCCACTCTTACTTTACTTGAATTAAATAGCACCTTTATGCTTTTTTTGTCTACTCCATCTAATGATTTAACTCCATTTTCTATTTTTTGCATACATGATGGACATGTTAATGTTTCTAATTGAATTGTTGCTTTTTGCATTTTTCATCTCTCCTTTAGTTTATGTTAATTGTATTATATACTATTATTATCTATAATAAATTGATTTACATCAAGAATTTTATTTATTTTTATTTTCTTAATTTATAGCGAAGAAGTCTCATACCATTTAAAATCACTACTAATATACTTGCTTCATGTACTAACATACCGATTGACATGTTCATCCATTCACTAAAGAATACGCTGGCAAGAAGGACTAATACAACCCCTACTGCAATAATAATATTTTGAAGCATGTTATTAGCGGTTGCTTTTGTTAAACCTAATGCATGTGGCAAGCGGCTGAAATCTGAATTCATTAAAACAACATCTGAAGTTTCGATTGCTACATCTGTTCCATTTCCCATAGCAATTCCAATTTGTGCTAGAGCTAGTGAAGGACTATCATTTACTCCATCTCCAACAAATGCCACAATTTGACCTTTTTCTTGTAACTCTTTAATATATGTTGCTTTATCTTCTGGCAACATATGTCCATGAGCTTCTGTAAGTCCTAGTTCACGTGCTACTAAATCAACTGTTCCTTGGTTATCACCAGAAAGAACTACTAGATTTTTAACACCAAGTTTTTTCAACTTTTTAAGATCATCTTTTACACCCGGGCGAATTTGATCACGAATACCCATCAATGCTTTTAATTCACCATCAACTGATGTTAAAACAAGTGAATTTCCATTTTTCTCAAATCTGGCAATATCTGCACGAGCTTTTTCACTTAAAAGAATATTTTCTTGCTCCATTAGTGCCACATTACCGACTGCAACTTTATGACCTTCTACATGAGCTACAATTCCTCCACCTTTTACAACATCTGTTTTTTCAATTGTATATAATTTTATATCTCCAATATATTCTACAACTGCTTTTGCTAATGGATGATCTGATTCCTTTTCAACACTTGCTAGATACCCTAATACTTCATATACATTATCTGCATAAATTTCTTTATCAGCTACTTTGGGATTTCCTATTGTTAATGTACCTGTTTTGTCAAATACCATGGTATCTAGTCTGCTAAAGTCACTAATAACCTCGCTACCTTTTAGAAGGACTCCATGACGTGCTCCATTGCCAATCCCCGCGACGTTTGAAACCGGTACACCGATTACCAATGCTCCTGGACATCCTAAAACTAATATTGTAATTGCAAGTTCAATATCCCTTGAAAATATCCATACAATAAAAGAGAGAACTAAAACAGCTGGTGTGTAGTATTTAGAAAATCTATCAATGAAACGTTCTGCTTCTGATTTTGAATCCTGTGCTTCTTCAACCAACTCAATGATTTTACCAAAAGTAGTATCCTCACCTACACGATCAGCAGTGATTTGAATAGTTCCATTTTCTAAAATTGTTCCGGCATATACCCCCGAATCTTTCTTTTTACTTACAGGAACCGCTTCTCCTGTAATACTTGCTTCATTAATATGCCCTTCTCCTGTTAACACTGTACCGTCAACTGGGATTTTTGCACCCGTTTTAACAAGCAAAATATCTCCTACATCAACTTCATCTATTTCTACTTCTTCAAACTCACCATTTTCCACTTGTTTTAAGGCACTTTCTGGTGCCATTTGAGTTAATTCTTTAATTGCAGAACGTGTTTTATTAAGTGTCCTTTGTTCTAGATAAGCTCCAAATAGAAATAAAAATGTAACAATTGCTGATTCTTCGTAGTTTCTAACTATAAAGGCTCCGATAACTGCAATGGTAACTAAAACATCAATACTAACTACTTTGACTTTTAATGCTTGATACGCTTGAATCGCAATAGGTGAAACTCCCAAAATTGAAGCAATTACTAATGCCCATATGGCTATTTGTTCGTTTTCGAAGCCTAATTTACTGACAAATGCAATTATTATTAAAATTGCACTTACTATTGTAATATGGTTTTTTCTTCCTAATATAAATTTTTGCATATTCATACTCCTCCCTATTAGATTATTTATATCTTTTCATTGCTTTGTTTATTTTCTTTTATGCTTCATATGCTTTATCTAATTCTGCTAACATGTTATATACTGCTTCATAACTTTCGCATACATCACCTGGAACTGTATAATTATCTGTGATTTCACGTAATTTTACAAACTCCTCTTTTAAGTCCGGCTTTTCTACTCCCGCATCTTTTGCTTTCTTTGCAAGTTCATCATATACTTTACGAACCTGGTAGAATTCTGGATGATTTCCTCCATGAACTTTTGCCACAACTGGAACATATTGTGCTAATGTTTTTAAATGAGTTTCCTTTACTTGATTAAAATTTAATTGTCTTGACATATTTTTTTCCTTCTTTCTTGTTTTATTTTTTCTTTATCTTGATTGTATAATACTATAGATTGAAAGAAATTAAATTGATCTATATCAAGGAGAGCGTAAAATAGTTTGTGTAAATTAGGATATTGAAAAAGGAAGACCTTATTCGTATGATTAAAGCGACGAAACCAAATCAACGAAAGAGGTCTTCCCATGAGTCAGTTTAACAAAGAACTTGCTGAAGCACTACTAGAAAATACGAATTTAACAGAAGTTTTCCGTGGCCAACTTGAACGAACCATCAATACTCTTTTAGAAAGTGAATTAACCGCTATTTTAGGCTATGATCCTTATGTACGCTTCAATAATAGTGGAAATTATCGCAATGGAGAGTTTACGAGGCGATTAGATACCCAGTTTGGTCAAATTAACGTACGGGTTCCTAGAGATAGGAACGGGCAGTTCCACCAATCTCTTATTCCTCCATACACCCATCGCATTGATAGCTTGGAAACAACCATTATTCAACTATATGAAAAAGGAATCACCACTAGAGAAATTGCTGATTTAATTGAAAAAATGTATGGCTCGCATTACAGTCCAACGACTATTTCTAATATTACGAAGGTTGTAGATGAACAAGTCACTGCTTTTCATTCTCGTCCTATTTTTCATTCTCAGTATGTGTGTCTTTTTCTAGATGCTAATTATATTCCCTTAAGACGCGACGCCGTCCAAAAAGAAGCCGTACATATTGCTTTAGGCATTACTTCTTCTGGAGAAAAAGAAATTTTAGATTATCTCATTGCTCCACAAGAATCAGATGCTGCTTGGTCAGACTTATTAGGAAGTTTAGTTTCTAGAGGCTTAACTAGCGTGCAACTTATCGTGGCTGATGGCATGATCGCCATTCAAAACGCTTGTGAAAAAAACTATCCTCAAGCAAAATTTCAACGCTGTCTGATTCATATTAATCGGAATATCATGGGGAAAGTCCGTGTCTCTGATCGTAAAGAGGTAGCCTGCGATTTCAAAGAAATTCATCACGCAATAAGTTTTAAGGAAGGGGAAGAAAAAATCCAAAACTTCATAGAAAAGTGGGAGAAACGTTATTCGAGAGTGACTCGCACCCTTCAAGAGACTGAAAATCTCTTAACCTTCACGCAATTTCCTAAAAGGATTCGAGGCACGATTTACTCCACTAATATTATTGAATCCTTCAACAAACAGCTGAAAAGAAAAACCAAAGTCAAAGAACAATTTCCTAATGAAGATGCTCTAGAACGCTTCCTAGTGACCCAAATGATTAACTATAATAATAAAAAATCTGGTAGAGCTCATAAAGGATTTAAGCAATGCCAGGATACGTTGGATTCAATGTTCTAAATGATTAATCAAAGCGAATAAGGTTTAAATGAATTTACACAAACTTCTTGACACACCCAAATCAAGTTTAGTCTTTTTTAAATGTTTTAATAATTTTTACTACTATTTTACTTTATATTATCACATCTATACCAACAACAATCCATCTAAATCCAAAATCTCAATCTTTCTACCTGATTTTTGTTTTATATATCCTTCATTTTCAAGGTCAGCTAACTTTCTACTAATAGTTTCTGGAGTAGTTCCTAGATAAGAGGCTAAATCCTTTTTACTCATTGGCAATTCAATTTCCATTGGACCATCTCCGCTTTCCATGCATTCTGCAAGAAACAGTGCTAATCTAGTATCTACCTTCTCTGTGGCAAATCTAGTTGTTTGTTTTTCTGATGTTTCTAATCGGTTAGAGAATTCCGATAAAATCTTCAAAGATATAGTAGGGTACTTTAATAAAAATTCTTGCAAATCATTTCTACTAATCATACATACATCGGTATCACTCATTGCTTCTGCATATGCTTCCTGAATTGATTCGCGAAACAAGGCAAGCTCTCCAGTGAAATCGCCTGGATTTAATATTCTCACTAATTGTTCTTTTCCTGATTCAGACAAACGGTAAATTCGAATTTTCCCTTTACTTACAATATATAACAAGTCGGATATATCTCCCTCTCGGTAAATTACTTCACCCTTTTTAAAAGAGGTCGATTTCGTTACTTTCATAATTTCCTCCATCTGTTCTCCTTCTAAATGATTAAAGATCGGAACTACAGTGATACATGAAGCGTGTGAAGCTGACTCATGTCCTTGATGATGAGTGTGAGTAACATTGTGATACCCTTGTTTTTCTATATATTGATTTTTAATTTCATGCATCAAATCCTTTTTTTTCATTTGAATGCCCCTTTCATATTCTCTCTTAAGGTCTCTTTAGCTTTTTCCAAGTACCCACGAGTCCAGTAAATGCAGGTAAACTTATCCGGATGAATAATTGCGTTATCATCATAGTCAGGATTTTCCAGTGTACTTTTTAGACGTCCTATTTCTTGCTTAAGTCCTCGGATGGCGGTCATTATTTCTTCCTTTGTCTTTCCTTTGAGATACTCTTCATAGTAACTTTCCGGACTAATTATTATATTAGACCGCCTCCTTTACTCGTTACCCGTCTTTATTTCATCTCCATCTGGTAAAATAAATGCCTGCACAAACTTGACACCTAGCACATCAGCAATGGCCTTCAACTCATCCAAGGTTACTGTTTCTCGTTGTAATTTTTTATTGAAATTCTGTGGAGTCTGGCCAATACGTCTAGCAAGTTCGGAAACACTTATATTCATTTGCTCTATTTTATATGACCTTAGAAAAGTTGTCCAACTTAGTGTAGCCTATCCAGCTTTTGCCGCTTAAGTCAGGAAACAAGGCCTTGAACTGATGCCATTCACCTGCTCCAGATAAGCCTTGCTGACTGCGTGACATCTTCGAATACTGGTCAAAAAATTGTCTATTATCATAAATGTTGTTCATATTCTCACCTTCTTTGTGTAGTTAATATCTTTCACCGGATATGTTCATCAGTCATTCGGAAAAATACCTTTCACTTCGTTAATCAATTGCTTTAGCTGCACACAGGCATTTGCTCCATCTGTTCCGGCTACCGTAAAAATCGAATTTACTTTATCTTTGTATCCAAGTGGGTGAATGTTAAAACTATCTATCATGCCGACTGCCTTTTTTTCGTTCAGGCAGTATTCTTCATTTACTGCAAACAACACCTGGTTCAGCGCTGAAATTGTCCGTACAATATGAGCAGTAACATAATAAACATCGTTTTTCTTTGAATTGCTTTCCGCGAACATTAAAGAAAACTCTGCTTCAAATGTAAAGAAACCAATAATAGCTCTTTTCAATTTCGGCGGGTATTTTTCCGCGACTTGCTTCAAAGCTATAATTTTACCCTGTTTATCCCACAATATCTTGCATACTGCTAATTCTCCCATATACATCACATTCATGTAAGCATGGGGATGTCCTGTTTGATAATGTGCGGAAATAACCCCTTCCTGACATTCTGAAATCACAATTTTTACTCTTTCCGCATCACGCAGAATGAAATCAACATGGTATCCACCAATAACGAGCCACCCTCCGCCATTAACCCATTGACCCCATTCGCCGGGAGGAACAATCAAATTATCCCTGTGTTCATCATCCACAAGTTTTGCTGCCTTGTTCAAGGACACAAGGTCAAGAGTTTCTTTATCGTAATAGATACCGATATCAATATCCGATTCAGAGGAATGCGTGCCCCTTGCACGGGATCCTCCAAGCACGACAGCCTGAATACCTGAAACATCTGCCAATACAGATACAACTTTATCTAATATTGTTTTAATATCATTCATGTATGCTCACCTCATTATACTTGAAGCTTTTCCAGTCTCGATTTATCGCTTCAAGAATTGCTTGTTTTAACTAATATCCAACCTGACCACACAACCTCGATTTTTTCATAAAACATCTAAATCGACCACTTGTAAACCCCTGACATCTAACCTGACTTCTCGCCAACCACTGACATCTAAATCGCTCTGTCACAGGGTTTAAGCCTTGTTTCGATATGTTCCCACGAAGCAAAAAATATCATTTTTTTCATGCTCCGATTTCAAACTCAAAACACACGAATGGCTTATATACTGGGCCTTACAAGCCCCTACTCTTTTACCCTTGACATCAATACTACCGTCTCCACGTGTGGTATCACATTACTCTTATACAATTTAACAAATACTATCCTGAAAGGGGCTGATTTTTATTTTCTATCCCCATTCAAAGTTTCACCCCTTTAGTTAGATTCCTATAATCTAATTAGTCCACATATCAATTTATTGCTGGTATAATTATAGAATACTCATTACCATCTATGATTGATGTAAAAGAATATACTGGTTGATAGAATCCTTTTGTGTCCATCATATATTCAATACTTATATCTTCTATGGTTATATCCTTTATATTCTTATCATAATAATATCGAAATTTTCCAGAGGCTAACTCTTCAAAGGCTTCTTTCTCACTTTTTATTGATACCTCTTTTATTCTTTTATATGTGATCAAATTATTATTTAATTCTTTTATTGTATTATCATTAAAATAGGTACAAGTTATGGCACCATCTAAAAGGGTATCTCCCTCCACAAATTTGTCAACCTTCCATTGATAACTGCCTTTATCTTGAGTAATAAACTCAGCTTCTTTTGGAATTCTTATTCCAAAATCACTTAGAGTATCTATAAGTGATTCTTCTTCAATATTCATAGGTTCTGTTCCGTCATCAGAACGAGAAAAGTCTGTAAATCTATAACTTCCGCCCACATAATCGAACCATATACTATAAGTAGGTTCTCCTCTTCTCCAAAATAGCGAATTGTCATTATAAGCATCTATTTCTAAATTTGATGCATCAATACCCAGACTATTAAAGAACTCACTTACCCATTGAATAGATCCATCTTTTGTATATGTAGGAGCTTTATATATTGGTACTGAATCCTTGTTTTCATTTAATGAAGCATTTAATTCTATATTTGTATTTTTTAAGTTTATTTTATAAATATGAGACTGCGGGATATTCCCAAATTCTTTATTGCCATAATAAGTAAATATGCTTATAAAAACGACTAGAGTAATAATCAATGGTAATAAAAAGCCTATCACTTTTAAACCTTTACTCTTGCTTGATTTAATGACAGATAATAAAGCCATTATTATACCATATCCAATTAAAGCACCTAAAACATTATTAAAAATATCATCTAATTCAAAAATTCCTATTCCTGTTATTAATTGAAACAATTCTATAAATATTGTAAATAACAGAGCTGCAATAAAGGTGTTGTAGATTTTATGAAATCTTTTCTCGAGTAACGGTACCAGAAATCCAAAGGGAACAAACATAAATATGTTAAGAATTATGAACTGCCAGCTACGTAGACTAAAGCTATTCCAAGCATCTCTATAGGAGCTTAAAAAATGAATGTTCATACTTCCCTGAAAATGAGAACCTCTACTTAGAAATGTAACCCCAAAAACCATAATAATATATGCAATAAAAAGACTTCCAAAGATTATTTGTTTCTTAGAAAACTTTTTGTTACCTTTTAATATCCTTTTATATATAATAAAATATCCCAAAGTGCCTAGCAGAGCTAATATTATTAATCCCATAACTCCAAATAGAAAGTATGTGTTAAAAAAATATAGTAATTCATGAATTCGCATCTTTTCCTCCTTGTATATATAAGTCTCTTTTTTATGTAAAGAATACTTTGACAACTTTACATCCAACTATTTCATAATAAAGTAAGGATATAACTTTTGCCATTTCAACCAACTATAACGGCAAAACGTACATCCTGCAGGGTATATTAAAGGTACTATTTCTGTTTTCAAAGACTAAAAACACACGACGTTTTTGAATACCTATCCCCTGAAACCTTTGATATTTCAGTGATTCATTTTCATTTCGATACACTAGACTGTTCAGTAAAATATATTGCGGTATCACATTACTCTTATACAATTTATCAAATCGAACTGTAAATGGGGTAAGAATGCCAAATTCTACCCCCCTAATTTTTTCTTGTTAGTTAAAACCTCTCCATCTCATCTTTCTATCAAAATGTGATGGCCCATTGTTTCAGCACCTAAGATCATTTCTTATTTGTTTTTTCCACTTGTTAATATTTTCGATTGCGTTTTGTTCTCCACCTAAATATATATCTTCAATCGTCATAGACCAAAGTCTTAATTCTCGCTTTCTTTCTTCGTTTGGAATGGGGTTTGTTGTTTTACCTAGTGATTTTACTATTTCGCGATTCTTCTTAAGAATATATGGTGTATCTCAATTGTTATCATAAGCATCAATAAATAGATTTACTAAATGCTTATATCCTTCTTCTGTATAATTTGAAGGATGTTGTATCATATAGCATGAAACAAGCCAAAAATGTAGTTCATATAGTTTGGGATCATTATGTTCCAAAACAAGGGGGAATCCGAATAGCTCATTGCATGAATATCCGTCTGTCTCTCTGGTTCCACATTCTATACACCTACCAGATTTCATAACTGTGTTATTATCAACCATTTATCATCAAACTCCTTTAGTGCGAATACTATACTGATAAGTTTAATCTATGACGTAGCGTAAATGTCAACTTATATAAAGATGTTACTTTAATTGATCTAAACCTAATTCTGATGTTAACATTTCAAGATTATTAAATATCATCTCTTCATCCCAGTTCCACCATTGAAGTTTTAGTAAGAATTCAACCTTTTCATCACTAAATTGTTTTTTAATAAATTTAGCTGGATTCCCCCCATATATTGAATAGGGTTCAACACTTTTTACTACTGTTGAGTTAGCGGCAATAATAGCACCATCTCCAATTTTAACACCTGGCATAATGGTAACATTTTGACCTATCCACACATCATTGCCAATCACTGTGTCACCCTTAAAAGGAAGTTGTTCTATTGTAGGAGTCACTTTTTCCCATCCACAGCCAAAGATATTAAAGGGATAGGTTGTAATTCCATCCATTCTATGATTCGCACCATTCATAATAAACTTAACACCCTCTGCAATTGCACAGAACTTGCCTATAATGAGTTTATCACCAAGAAATTCGTAGTGGTGCTCTATATTATCATAAAATTCCTCAGGAGACTTTTTATTATCACTATAATAAGTATATTCTCCAATTTCTACATTGGGGCGTTTAGGCAAATTACTTATATAGCAAACTGTTTTTATGTTTTCATTTGGATATAGCTTTTTCTTATCTGGTCCTTTCATAGGCTATACACTCCCTTCCATATTTAATATTATTCTTTGTCAGCTTATATTTTAGTAAATTAACTGTCCGATTTTATCTTTCTCCTCAGCAAACCAGAGATCTCCATCTTTCCCTAAAGCAATTGCATGTGGTTTAGCATTTTCCGTAAACCATATAGCACTATCAGATCCTACAGCAATTCCATAAGGTCCTGATTTCTCATTATGTGCAGCGATTATTTTAATACTCCACGCTTGACCATTACTCTACAATATAAGAAAAGACCGAATGTCATTAATAATATCACTACATCAAAAAGGGATATCCAAGGTCCTAGGACATTCCAACGGTTCATAAACGTAAATGTAATAAATTCTAAACATAGCATGGAAATTGAAGAAATCATCGCCACTTGAGCCGCCCAGCGAGTATGGAATAAAAGTAGAATCGGTGCAATTAGACCGCTAAATACATTCATTGTCCAAAATACTAAAGGTAGTATAGGATAATCTGTAAAATATGCTAATACAGTATCTCCAAATCTTTTTGAATTATAATAAGCTTCATTATGCCCAAGCATCATAAAGTAATCGTAAATTCCGTAAGTATAAATGAAGATAAAAAACAGTCCTATGAACCAAAGATGCCACGGTGTTCTAATACTATTTTCTTGAAAAGTTTTAATTCTATTTTTCATTTATAATCTCCTTTCTCAAGTCAGCTGCTTTTTATTATGGCACATTTGTGCTATAATATGTATTGTAGCATTGTAGGTAGTTTAAATCAACGTTTTCAAGTAATGTACTACATTTATTTCACTTTTGAGACACAATGAAAAATTTAAGTGGATTATCTACAGTTAAAGGATAAACAAATTACTACATTACATCCAGATTTTTATCGGAGGTCAAACATGAGAAAAGGTCAATCACATCCATCATCAAATATATCAAAGAATATGCTTGCACAGGGGCTGATGGAACTTTTGGAAGAGAAAGAATATAAAGCTATCACAATAACACAGTTATGCGAACAAGCTAAAATTGCAAGACGAACTTTTTATCGCCACTTTGAATCAAAAGAAGATATCCTTTCCTATTATATTTCTTGTATCATAAATGAATTTCAAGAGGAACTACAAATATGCGAAAATAAAGATTTCGAAACCATAATAATAACCTACTTTAGTTTTTGGGAAAAACACACTAGGTTATTATTATTGCTGAATAAATATAACCTGACACATATCATATTTACTCAGTATATTAAATGCTTTTATCAGCATCCAATAATCTTACGACCAAACAATCAAGTTCTCCTAGATGATAATTATTTTGCCTGTAATCTAGCTTATACCTCTGGGGGTTTATGGAGCGTATTAATGTATTGGATTTCTAATGGATTTAAACAAACTCCTAAGGAACTAGCTGCCATTATCTGTGATATCTGAGTTTTTAGTGCTTCAAGCTGTAAAACTATATTTTTACTGGTGAGCCCAATTCACCCTTTATTACTATCCACTCAAAAACACACCCCAAATCCATCACTTTACCAACCATCAAAAAATAAATGAACCCCTGAAAACGCCGTAAATACGCCATTGTCAATGGCTTATACATCTATTTTCTTGTCAGCAGACAGACGGCTTCCACATGTTTCGAGTTGCCTTGATAGCTATCAAAACTGCGTTCTCAACCCCTATGGTTAAGGGGAACATATCCACACTCGTAGTTGGAAACATATCCAACATTGGCTCTCGTTTGTGGGAAGATATCAACGGTTTTGTCTGTTCGTGAGAACATATCAACTCAAATCATTTCATGGTTAATCCCTTATCAATGGCTTCCTGAATAATCTTATGACAACATACCCCCAAAGGATTGTTTTCCTTACAAAGCGAATTTTTCATTGCTCTAGTTATGGCATTTACTTCTTTAACGGTTTTCGCACCATGCTTTACAACTGCTTCAATTACCTGATCTTCTGTGACTTTGCTGCAATAACAAGCATACTTAGGATCTGCATCTTTCTTAAACCAGATAGGAACCCTAACTTGGTCTTTTAAGAATTTTATTTCTTTATCTAAGTTATAGTAAATAACGTCGCAGTCCTCATTCATGCATATCTTATATTGATCTCCATCAACGGCATTACGATAATCATCTGTCACCAAGTGTTCAACGGTTATCCTACTAACTGTTACTCCTTCATTATTACAGACAGGGCAACTCTCCTTTGTTCTATTTAAATTTTGTGTGATACATTCACAGCAATATTCATCAATAACTTTCAATTACATAACCTCCATATCTTTAAAACCATTTAATTCAAGGTAAATCCCAACCAATTTTCATTTATAGTTTTTAAATTAAAAAATACCCCTTGATTGTATCGTCAATTATCGGTATCATTCAAGGGGTGAATAGGAAAAATAGTTTATAGATTCTTTACATTCAAAGCTCTAAAAGCATTTAATACTGCGATGATAGTTACACCTACATCTGCAAATATAGCTGCCCACATAGTAGTTATTCCAAAAGCACTCAAAATAAGAACAATTATTTTTATTCCAATTGCAAATACTATGTTTTGATGTGCAATTTTTAGTGTCTTTTTAGAAATTTTCATTGCAGTAGCAATTTTCGATGGCTCATCAGTCATAATTACAATATCAGCAGCTTCAATGGCTGCATCAGAACCTAAACCACCCATTGCTATTCCAATGTCTGCACGGGCTAATACAGGTGCATCATTGATTCCGTCACCAACAAAAGCAAGTTTACCTTTTTTAGATTTTTGCGAAAATAATTCTTCTAGTTTTTCAACTTTGTCTGCTGGCAATAGTTCTGCATAAACCTTATCAAGACCAAGCTCTTTAGCAACTTTTGAACCAACACTTTTATTATCACCTGTCAACATAACTGTTTGCTTAATATTAGCTGCCTTAAGTTCCTTGATTGCTTGTGCTGAATCTTCCTTTACCTCATCGGCAATTAGAATATAACCTATATATTTGTTATTAACAGCAACATGTACAGCAGTACCGATCAGCTCTCCCTTGAAATAAGGGATATCCATCATTTTCATAAGTTTGATATTTCCTGCCATAACCTTTTTGCCATCTACTGTTGCAATAACACCATGACCTGATATCTCTTCTACATCTGAAATACGTCCATTGTCTATTTCTTTACTATATGCACGTTTCAGTGAAAGTGAAATCGGATGATTGGAATAGCTTTCCACATATGCAGTTAATTCTAGTAGCTCTTCTTTGGAAACTCCTTCTGGATGAATTTCCTGTACATTAAATACACCTTTCGTTAGTGTTCCAGTTTTATCAAAAACAACAATTTCAGTTTCTGCTAATGCCTCTAAATAGTTACTACCCTTGACTAAAATACCTTTTTTTGAAGCTCCACCTATTCCACCGAAGAAACTCAAAGGAATTGAAATAACTAAAGCACACGGACAGGATACCACAAGGAATGCTAGTGCTCTATATATCCAATCACTAAAAGTCGCCCCGTCTATAACAAGAGGCGGTATAATAGCTAGAAAAACTGCAATTATAACCACAACTGGTGTATAATATCTCGCAAACTTAGTAATAAATTGTTCTGAATTGGATTTTTTACTACTTGCATTTTCAACTAAATCAAGAATTTTACTTACTGTAGATTCTCCAAATTCCTTGGTAACCTCCGCTGTAATAACTCCATTAATGTTGATGCACCCACTTAGGATATCACTTCCAACTTCTACTTCACGAGGAACAGATTCGCCTGTTAGTGCCGATGTATCAATCATTGAACTTCCCTCAATTACCTTGCCATCAAGAGGAATTTTTTCTCCTGCTTTAATTACAATAATATCTCCAATTTGTACTTCATCTGGGTCAACTTTGACAAGTTCATCGCCTTTTTTAACATTTGCATAATCTGGTCGAATATCCATAAGGCTTGCAATTGACTTTCTCGACTTGCCAACTGCATAGCTTTGAAACAGTTCTCCAACTTGATAAAACAGCATAACTGCAACACCTTCAGGATACTCACCAATAAAAAATGCACCAATTGTTGCAATACTCATTAAAAAGTTTTCATCAAAAACTTGACCTTTAAAAATATTTTTTACAGCTCTTTTTACAACATCTCCGCCTACAATAATGTAACTTATTATAAAGAGAGCAATCTGTAACCATTCATTATTAAAATTAATAATTGTTGCTGCAACTAACACGGCTACACCAATTATTATTCGCCATAGTCGTTTTGTCATACTAAATAGCCTCCTTTAAGCCTTTTTCATAGTTGTATCGGGTTCGATTTTTTTAACTATTTTTTCGGCCTCTGCTATTATTGTTGGCATTTTTTCATCCTCACCATCAATAACGAGTTTTGTGGTCATAAAGTTAACTGTAGCTTCTTTTACTCCATCAAGCTCATTAATAGCTTTTTCCATTTTTGCCGCGCAATTTGCACAATCCAAGCCTTCAAGTATAAATTTCTTTTTCATTATTAAATCCTCCTAAATATTATTTGTAATTTTATTTTAAATACTACAAGTCTTTTTCAAATTTTCTTGAAGCATTGCTCATTTGAAATGAAGACTTAAATATCTGCCCAAATATCTTCAAAAAATATTCTATTCTACCGCATTACTACTTCTCGTTGATATGAATTAGACCTTGGTCAAATATTTCTCTTACATGATCATCAACTAATGAATAATATACTACTTTGCCTTCTTTTCTGTTTTTCACTAAATTAGCTTGTTTTAAGACTCTCAGCTGATGGGAAATTGCTGATTGTGTCATGTTAAGTAATACAGCGATATCACAAACACACATTTCAGCTTCATGTAAAGCCCATAATATCCTGATTCGTGTTGAATCTCCAAATACTTTAAATAATTCTGCTAGATCATAAAGGCTTTCTTCTTGAGGCATTTTATCTCTAACTTGATTTACAATATCCTCATGAATTACATTGCAGTCACATCTTTCAATTGAATTAAATTTTTCAGTCATATTATCACCTCTTTTTAAATCATTTCATCTGAATACTTGAGCAAGCATTCATACGTTGCGTATTTATTATATTATTGTTTTTCTCATATGTCAATAGTTATATGAGCATTTATTCAAGTGTTTTTTATATTATTTGAAATATCTCAAAACCATCTATTACGACATTAATACCATAAAAGGGTGATTTCTATACAAACCTATTTTAAAAACACAAATATTGTAGGTTCTATAATAGTTTGAAATAAAATTTCAAACTATTAAAAAACTATAGTGGTAGCTGTTTCAAAACAACTACCACTACATTAGATTATATAAAATTCTTATCATCCCAGAGGATTATTTCTCCCTCTTTCTGAGCCATCAATTTTTCCACCTTTATAATGTCATCACTCTTTTTACCCTATGTCATCTATAAAGCACCCCAAAAATAGGGGTCAAAAAACGGTGTTTTTTCGCTCATTTTTTGCTCCAAAATCACTCTTGAACCACTATATGTTGTGGTCAACTTCTACTTTTCGCCCCCTGAACCACAATACGTCATCAGAATTATACTCTCAACGTGGACTGAGTGGTCAGTATGGATAAATTTTAATATTTTAAGTAAGCGTCGTATGTGAGAATATATCCATAAGTATATTTCTTATGTTTTAAATTATCTCTAAATCTAAATTTGCTTATAATTTATCATTATCACTTGTATAAATAAAATACCATAAATAACATGATCATACTTTTTCTTAACTTCTATACCTCAAATCATGATCACCAATTTATACATAAATATGGTAGATAAGATTTATCGAAAATTATTTATTCTTTTTGATTTTG
>DPPH01000062.1:7280-7448 GCA_003539375.1 Clostridiales bacterium | reverse complement strand
TAAAAAATTAACCCATTTGGATAAAAATGGAAGACCAAAAATGGTATATGTTGGAGAAAAGAAGGACACCGACAGAGAAGCCGTGGCTTTCGGAAAAATTTATTTATCTTTAGAAACATTTAACCGACTCAAAAATGGAGACTTAAAAAAAGGTGATGTCTTATCAAC
>DPPH01000062.1:0-7030 GCA_003539375.1 Clostridiales bacterium | reverse complement strand
CCAATGTGCCATAACATTTTTATTACTGGAGTAGAGATGGAATTTAACCTTAAAGAAGAGGATAATTCTGTAGAGATAACTAGTAAAGCAAAAACTACTGGAAAAACCGGTATAGAAATGGAATCCCTTACAGCTGTTTCTGTAGCAGCTCTTACCATATACGACATGTGTAAAGCTGTAGATAAGAATATGGTGATTTCAGAAATAAAATTATTAAAAAAGACCGGTGGAAAGTCGGGAACATATATTAGAGAGGAGTAATACAAATATGGAAGGAAAGGTAATCGCTGTAAACATAAGCGATAAAAAAGGAGTGACTAAAACTCCAATAGATGAAGGAAAATTTATAGAAAATTTTGGATTAGAAGATGATGCTCACGGTGGTGATTGGCATAGACAGGTAAGTTTGCTGGCAGAAGAAAGTGTAGACAAGATGAAAGAAATGCTCAATCAAAAAGGATATACAGACTGCAGGGGAATATTCGCAGAAAATCTTACTACTAAAGGTATAGTTTTATATGACCTGCCTGTAGGAACTAAAATGAAAATAGGAGAAACCCTTCAAGAAGTTACTCAAATAGGAAAAGACTGCCACGATGGGTGTGCTATAAAAAACCAGGTTGGTAAATGTGTAATGCCTAGAGAAGGAATTTTCACTAAGGTTCTTAAGGGAGGATACATAAGACCAGGAGATAAAATAGAAATAGTTGAAGAAAATGAAGTTTAATAAATTTTTAATTGCATATTTTTCTAATATATACTATTATTTATTTGATATAAACAAGGAGAATTAATATGAACAGATTTATAAAAACATTTATCATTAGCTTGATAATATTCCTTGCTTTTGCAGGTAATATAGTATATAACCAGTATGACCTATATGTAAAAAGCTATGAATTTACACCAATATATAGTGATGAATGGCTTAGTGAAGAAAATCCAAATAAAGGTGAAGATGAAAATCCATCTCCAGAAACTCTAATAGAAAACAGCGGAAGAATAAACTTTCTTCTGGCAGGACTAGAAGGACCTAGGACGGATACAATTATATTCATTAGCTTTGACCCAAGAAGCAACCAGCTAGACTTAATATCCATACCAAGGGATACCTACTTTTATAAAAAAGGCTTTTGGGAAGATTTCGACTATTATCCAAACCACAAAATTAATGCAATCTATGGAAATGAAGGAATAGAAGGCCTGGAGATAGCAGTATCAGATATACTTGGATTAGAAATTGATAACTATGCAACCATAACCTACAGTGGAGTTAAAGGAATTATAGACTCTCTTGGAGGTGTAGAAATAGACGTACCCTTTGATATGTATTATGAAGATAAATGGGATGATCCACCTTTAGTGATAGATATAAAAGCGGGACCACAGGTTTTATACGGAGAAAAATCTGTTCAATTTTTAAGATTTAGACAAAATAGCGACGGTAGTGTAAAATATGGCGATATTCAGAGAATAGGAATGCAGCAAAAATTCATGAAACAGGTTGCTAGAAAAGCCCTAAGCTTTAAACTACCTTTAATAGTAGATGATATTTTTAGGCACGTAAGAACAGACGCCTCTCTAACAGAAGTTTCCAAATACTCAAATCTTGCTGTAGGTCTTGATCTTGAAAATATAAACTTCTATACTGTACCGGGAGAAGATGAGTTTATTCAAGGCACTTCCTTTTATGTAGTAGATTATACAGAAACAAGACAATTAGTTTTCGATATATATGAAATACCTTATGAAGTTGAATAACATTCATAAGGTATTTTTAGTGTATTAAATTAATCTTCAGCACATTCTGAATCGTTGTCTTTTAATATATCCATTCCGTGGGTCAAAGCTTGAAGTAGATATTCTAGAGATTCTCTAACAGCTTTTGGACTACCGGGCATGTTTATAATTAAAGAATTGTTCCTGATTCCAGAAGTAGCCCTTGAAAGCATAGCTTTTGGAGTGATTTTAAAGCTAAAGTTCCTAATTCCTTCTGAAATTCCTGGAGTTTCTTTATCTATTACTTCCTTGGTAGCTTCAGGAGTTACATCCCTCTTTGAAAATCCAGTACCTCCAGTCGTTAGTACCAAATCTACAGATTTATTGTCAATCATATCTATAATAGCATTTTTTATATCTTCCTTTTCATCAGGAACTACCACATACTCGGTTACTTTATAATTTTCTTTTTCAATGATTTCTTTTATTGTTGCACCGCTTACGTCTTCTCTTTTTCCCTGAGAACCTTTGTCACTAGCGGTTATTATTCCTACTGTATACATGTTATCCTCCTATCTTTGTATTAATTTTTAGTTTATACCATTTACTTAAAAACAACAAGTCTAAGGTATTGAAATTTTTTGCTAAGATGTATATAGTATATATAAATGTTTAATTAAGGATAAATTAATATTTCAGATATAAAATAACATCATAAGTATAAACAGGAGGATAAAAATGAGTGGAATTTTAGATAGAATCATACCCATGCTATTAACTCTACCGGGAGTTTTAGTAGCTATTTCAATACACGAATACGGACATGCCCTAGCAGCATATAAAATGGGTGACAATACAGCAAAAGCCCAGGGAAGACTTACCCTAAATCCTTTAAAACACCTAGATCCAATTGGATTTTTATGTCTTTTGATATTTAGGTTTGGTTGGGCAAAACCTGTACCGGTAAATCCTAGAAATTTTGGAAATCCTAGAAGAGATGACATTATTGTTTCTCTTGCAGGGGTAGGCATGAATCTTCTTACTTCTATAATATTTATTTTCATTATGAAAATCGGTTTGCAGTGGGGATTTTTATATAATATGGGAAGTATGGGACAAATACTTTACACAATGCTTTATGGAGCAGCCTATATCAACATTGGTCTCATGGTATTTAATCTTATACCTATACCTCCACTAGATGGACACCATGTAGTTCAGGATATAGTTGGATTTAAAGCAGTTAAATTTTACCACGAATATGCCCAGTATATAAGAATAGGGCTAATCATACTTTTGTTTACAGGATTTTTAGGAAGATTTATAGTTCCTGTTATCAGCGGAATATACGGACTTCTATTTAATATAATTATGTAAAATTAAAGAAAGGGGAAGTATCCTAGAAGATATAGGATACAAGAAAGATATGTTTGCAAAAAGAGTTCAAAATATGACACCTTCAGCGACAATTGAAATTACTTCTAAAATAGCAGAGTTAAAAAAACAGGGAGTGGAAATTCTCTCCTTTAATATAGGAGAACCAGATTTTGATACCCCTGAAAATATCAGGGATAAGGGAAAAGAAGCACTAGATTTAGGTCATACCAGATACACACCAGCCGGAGGAACTATAGACTTAAGAGAAGAAATTGCAAAAAAACTTTTAAAAGAAAACAACTTAGAGTACACCTACCAGGAAATAATAGTATCCAACGGAGCTAAACAGGCACTTATGAATGCTCTCCTAACCTTATGTGAAGAAGGAGATGAGGTAATTATACCTTCGCCTTACTGGGTAAGCTATATTGAAATGGTCAAATTAACAGGTGCTAAACCGGTACTTGTAGACATGGAAGAATCGGATAATTTCAATCTTAATATTGAAAAAATAAAAGAAAGTATTACTGATAAAACCAAATGCATTATGATTAATACTCCAAATAATCCTACTGGAGCTATATATACAGAAACTCAGCTTAGAGAAATAGGAAACCTATGTGTAGAAAATGACATATTTATATTATCAGATGAAATTTACGAAAAACTGATATACGACGGAGAAAAGCATGTAAGTATAGGAACCCTATCTAAAGAGATAAAAGATAAAACAATACTAATAAACGGAGTATCAAAGAGCTTTGCTATGACAGGATGGAGAATTGGGTATGCAGCAGGACCAAAAGACATTATTAAAGCTATGACCAACCTGCAGGGACATATGACCACAGGACCAAATGCACCGGCTCAACATGCCTCTCTGGAAGCCTTTAGAAATTCTAACAATTCAGTAGAAAAGATGGTTGTAGAATTTGATAGAAGAAGAAAATATTTAGTAGATAGGTTAAATAATATCCAAGGAATAACCTGTAATCTACCAAAGGGAGCTTTTTATGCAATGCCTAACGTAAGCAGTTTCTACGGTAAAAGCTGGGAAAATTATAAAATAAAAAACTCTATGGATTTGACAAACTTTTTATTAGAAGAAGCTAAAGTTGCAGTTGCACCAGGAGAAGCCTTTGGAATAGATGATAACATTAGAATTGCCTATTCCAACTCAATGGATAATATCGTAAAAGGAATGGATGCCTTAGAGAAAGCATTAAAAAAACTCAAATAAAAAAAGGGAGATTTTGAATCTCCCTTTAATTAACTCTCTTAGCAAGAACTTGCAGGCATTCCTTTAATGGATACCACAAATCCTTTTCTTAAAAAGCTGTTTGCATACTCTATGTTAAAACCATCGTAATGCTTCATGTCTTCGCCAGCTACAAATGTCACTCCGTCTATTTCTTCTACGTAATCACTATCTCTTTGTTCGTCCAGAACAAGTCCCAATTGAGGGCCGCCTCAACCAAAACCTGATATATTTACTCTTATAGCCTTATCGTCGGCATTTTGCTTTTCTATGATTTTTTTAATTTCATCAACAGCAGTTTTGCTTGCTTCTATTACCAAGTTATTCACCTACCTTTCTTATTTTACTATATATTAGTTTAACATCTCATACATTCCAACCATTTGCTCGTATTTAAGCATTCCAGGATATCCAGTTTCTACTGAACCATCGGAGTTTATACCTATGGTTAAAGGTAAAGCATTAGCACCGTAAGTTCCTGCAGTCTTTGCCTTAGGATCCAGTAGTATGTTTAAATCTATTTCAGGATTGTCATCTAGAAATCCTTGAATTTTAGATTCGCTCTCATCTACGTTAATTGCTAATACTACAAGGTCATCGCTGTACTCCTGAGCTAACTTTGTTAAATCAGGCATCTCTTGTACACAGTATGGACACCATGTAGCCCAGAAATTTACCATTACTTTTTTACCTTGAAAGTCGCTTAATGTATATGTTTCCCCATCCATACCCGTCAATGAAAAATCAGGAGCATAGACTTTTTCTTCTTCTGTATTTTCTTCTGTTTCCTCTTCTGATTCTTCTACCGGTGCTTCTGTCTCTGCATTATTTTCTTCTGGCATCTCCTCACCTTCGGAAGTACAGCCTATCAATAATACTAAAGATAATACCACAACTAGGGAAAGAATCAAGTATTTTTTACTCATATTTCACCACCTATCAAATTATCAAAATGCAAGACTATTAAATATAGTCAACTTGTTCATCATTATTAGAACACCTAGAATGATTAAAATTACTCCACCAATTCTATTTAAATATAAACTAAATTTCTCTATTTTACCAATATATTTTGTAAAGAATCCAAGCAGCAGTGATGTAAGTATAAAAGGTATAGATAAACCTAAAGAATATACTCCTAAAAGCAGTATCCCTTCACTTACTGTGGATTGGCTTCCTGCAAATATTAGTATAGACCCTAATACGGCACCTATACAAGGAGTCCATCCTGCTCCAAAGGCCATACCCATAAGGGTAGAACTTAAAAAATTGTTTTTTCTCTTTGGGGCTTTAAATCCGTGTTTTCTACTAAGAAAACCTATTTTTATTACACCCAGCATATACAGTCCGAAAAATATTATAAACAAACCGCTTATACTTCTAAATAATGAAAGATTTCTATTTAAAAAGCCTCCTAAAAAAGTAGCCGAAGCTCCCAACATTATAAAGATAATACTAAATCCTAGTACAAATCCTATTGTTCTTGTAAAATTTATTTTTTTAAAATTTGTGTAGCTTTCAACATTAGCTCCTGCTGTATAGGAGATATATGCCGGTATTATAGGTATAATACAAGGAGAAAAAAAGGATATTACTCCTCCCCAGAAAGCTACTAAAAAAGATATGTTTTCCACACAATCCCTCCTTTGTAGTAGAATATCATACCCCACCCGGGTATGTCAAGATAATTAATATTTTCACTCATTAATTATAAAGTAGGGAGTATTTATAATTATAACATTAAATTTTCCATTATCAAATAGAAAAACATTATATAACTATTAATTAATCAAATAGGGTCGTTGAATAATAAAATAATATAATATATAATAAAATATACAATAAAAATTACACTGATATATCAATATAAATATAAAACAACGGAGGGTTTATTTTGGCAGATAAGGAAACTATTTACGATGAAATTTTAAATAGAATTATTCATTTAGAGTACAAACCGGGAGATATAATAGAAGAAAAAAAGATAGCAAAAGAATTTAACGTCAGTAGAACACCGGTAAGAGAGGCTCTTCTTTTTTTAAGCGGTAAGGGTTTGGTACAGATGATTCCCAGAATGGGAACTTACGTTTCTCAAATAGATATTAAAAAGGTAAAAAATGCTTATCAAGTAAAGAAAAAGCTGGAATCCTATGCTGCAGAGCTTGCTAGTGAATATGCTTCAGATGAAGATATAGGAGAATTATTTGAAATAACTAAAGAAATGTCTACTTACAATGGTAGTCCTGACTATGAAAAATACATACAAAAAGATTACGAGTTTTTCAAAAAACTAAGAAGTCTTACTAGAAACGAACTTCTCGAAGAAACTTTAGAAGAGCTAAACAACTCTATTGTGAGGTTTTTAAGATATATTCAGTACGTGTGTGATAATCCTAAATGGCATGTACAATCTCTAGAGAGTATAGCTCAAAGTATAAAGATTAGAGATCCAGAAACTGCATCAAAAGAAACAGAATACTTCGATGCAGTTTACGTAAAAAAATTATTCAACACATATTTCGGATAGGAGGATGTTATGCTTTATAGAAAATTAGGAAAAACAGGATTAAAGGTATCAGTAGTAGGTCTTGGGGGTATACCTATACAAAGAGTTAACCAGGATGAAGCGGTAGAAATAATAAAAGAATGTAAAAATCAAGGAATAAACTTTATCGA
>DPPH01000088.1:3467-9538 GCA_003539375.1 Clostridiales bacterium | reverse complement strand
AAAATTATTTCATAATACCTATAATTTTAACAATTTTTAATTATTTATTATAAAAGTATATTTATTATTTGAAAGGGTATATAATTTAATATATGATAAATAAAATATTAACATAAGGAGTGATTTAATGAACATTAATTTAATTGGTTTATATTTAAGACAGGTTGTTTTTGCAGCAATTATACTTATAGTAGGATTGTGGGCTATTAAGATTATAGTAAACTTAGTTAAGAAGGCTATGGAGAAAAAAGGTGTTGACCAAGCTATTATATCTTTTTCTTCCAAACTTTTAAGTATTTTATTAAAAGTTGTTCTACTTATATCAATAGCAGGTACCTTTGGATTCCAAACCACCACATTAGTAGGTATAATAAGTGCTTTAGCTTTTGCTGTAGGTTTAGCACTACAAGGTAGTTTATCTAATTTTGCTTCAGGAGTTATGCTCTTATTATTTAAACCTTTTAAAATTGGTGATTTTGTAGAGGCTGGAGGTCACAGTGGTACGGTGCAAGAAATAGAAATATTTAATACTATTTTAGCTACTGTAGATAACAAAAAAATAATCATACCTAACTCTGAAGTATATTCATCATCTATTACAAATTATTCTCATTACGATAAAAGACGAGTTGATTTAGAAATTGGTGTAGACTATGATTCAGATATTAAACAGGTAAAAGAATCTTTAGAGAGAATATGTAATAATCATGAATTAGTACATAAGGATCCTGCTCCATTTATAAGACTCGGCACTCTCGCAGACTCTTCAATCAACTTTAAGGTTAGAGTATGGACTGATACACCAAATTACTGGTCAGTATATTTTGACCTGACAGAGACTATAAAAGAAAACTTTGATAAAGAAAATATTGAGTTTCCTTATCCCCATGTAACGATAACCAAAAGAAATGAAGAATAAAAATTAAAACCAGGATTTAACATCCTGGCTTTTTTTTATGAAATAGCACTTCCAAACAATATAGAATAGTATTTTGCATCAAAGTCATCAGATCTGGATACAAGCACAATAGGTACTTTAGCTCCCATAACTACACCGGCTCCTATTCCCTTACCAAAATAAGTTATTGATTTACCTATTCCATTACCCATCTCTATGTTATGAACTAGTAGCAGGTCTGCATCTCCAGCAACGGGACTATTGAATTTTTTTATCTTTGCTGCTTCTTTTGATACTGCTAAGTCTAAAGCAATTGGTCCTTCTACTATAATTCCTGACTCAAATTCACCTTTTTCCTGTCTTGCTTTTATTTCTGCACCATCTACAGTTGCCTGCATTTTTGGATTTAATTTTTCTTTTGCTGCTAAACATGCAACTTTAAATTCTTTATATCCTAATTTTTTAGCTCCTTCATAGGCATTTTTAATAAGTGCAATTTTTGTATCTACATCCGGATATGTTACCATACCACCATCAGTTAGCATAATTAATTTATGATAAGTAGGTATTTCATAAAGCATAACGTGGCTAAGCTGCTTGCCTGTTCTAAGGCCCCATTCTTTGTTTAACACGGCTTTTAACAGTATGGATGTGTCTACCAATCCTTTTATTAGAAAATCGCCTCTGCCTTCGTTTATCATTTTAACTGAGATTTCTGCTGCTTCCTCAAAACTATTTGCCGGGATTATGTCTACTCCTTCAAATTTGAAATTATTTTTTCTTATATATTCATCTATCAATTCTTTATTACCAACTAAGATTGGTTCTATAAGATCATCTTTGAAGGCTTCATATACTGCTTCCAATACATTTTCTTCTTCAGCAGCTACAACAATTAATTTTGATTTCTGATTTTTATTAATTACATTTTTTAAATCTTCTAATTTTTTCATAAATTCCTCCTATTTTTCTTATCCTATGCAAATATAAAAAGTACTAGTCCTAGTAAATAAACTGATATAAGCAACAATTCTTCTTTTATTTTCTTATTTAAAAGAAAATAAAAGATATAATAAAATATTAATAAGGATAGGGCTGCCCACCTTATATTATCTACTGAAATACGGCTAATTGAAATAAGCATCGCCTTAGAGATTATAATACTAATTGAAGTAATGAAAACCACTGGGAATAGTTTTACTATTCTACTATTTTTTGAAAATTTGATTCTTTCTTCTAATGCCGCTTCTCCATAATAATAACCGTCTAAATATCCCTTTAGGGAAAGATATACAACAGATGCAGCCATTATGAGTGTTCCTCCTACAGATAGCAAATACTCTCCTGTTAGTGCTCCGTAAATAACTGCCATGGTAGTTAACGGTGCTAAAACTGTCTGTGTTACAGAGTCCCCCATCCCAGCCATGATACCCATTAAACCTTCTTTGACTTCTTTTATCTGTCTTGGAGACTTACCTTCTTCTTCCAGGCGTATTATATATCCGTGGATTGGTGTACCTATATTAGGTTCAGTATTAAAATATTCCGTATGTCTTAAAATCGAATCAAATAATTTTTCTTTGTTTTTTTTGTGTAATCTTTTAAATATAGGAACCATGGAATGTGCAAAGGCAAATCCCTGAAGTTTTTCATAACTATAGCATGAATGAGTAAAATTCATCCAAATAAACCAAGATTTATAAAGATCCTGCTTTTTTATTTCTTTAAATTTGTTTTTGCTTTCCTTGATTCTTCTGTTTTTCTGTACCGACAATAGTGCAATTATTATAGGTATCAAATAGGGGTCAAATTTGAAAAATATCCCAACTACATAAAAAAAAGTAAAGAAATATATTGTATATTTCCATTTGTGATTTATAGATAAAATAGCTCCAGATAGGACTATTAAAATTATTCCTGTAAAATTTAAATACTTAATAAAATCTATATCTAAATTTACTAAAACCCCCATTAATTTGTAAATTGCAAATGTTAATAAACTGCCTAGTACGGTATTAAAGATAAGTAGAGACATTTGAGGGTAGTATATATCATACTGATTTATGCTGTTTAAATCGCCCTTCTTTAAACCTCTTATACCTTCTTTAACATAATAGCTATTTAAATTTAGCCTGTATTTCCAAAATAATATACCTACCCCACTTACTGGATAAGCTACAGCTAAAGCTCCTACCCCTTGAATATTAAAATTCACAGCTATCATTGCTCCAACTATTCCTGCTAAACAGGGGTCTCCACCTTTTAAAGAGCCTCCCGTCGATTTGAAACCAATAAAAAAGATATTGATAATTGCTCCAGATAAAAATCCGGTTACAGGATCTCCTAATATTATCCCTGTAAGCAGTCCGGAAAAGACAGGTCTATATAAAGTAAAATATCCAATACCTAGTGTAAAAGAAGTACTGTTCCCTATATAATATATAATTCCTAATAATAAAAATTTTAATAAAGTCATTTGACCAGTCCTTTAGATTAATTTTTCAAAATTTATTTTACTATCTTCCGGAAGTAATTGTGCATAAACTATGCATCCTTTTTTTAACAAATTTTTAATTGCTTCTTTTTCTTCTGGATTCAAATATATATTTTTATATATTTTTATACTTTCATCCTTAGATCCTATATTTCCAATATTTATTTCTTCAAAAATACTGCTTATATTTTGGATTTTTTCATAGGTTTGAGGTCTTTTAGTTAATACTAATAATTTCTCATCTTTTTCATTCCTATAATAATTTATAAAACTTTCCTCGTTAAATATTTCTACCTTGTATTTGTCCGGAGCTGCTTTTTTTGTCATATTAGATAAAAAATTATTTTTACTTAATTCTTCATCTACTATAACAATCGTATCAACGTTTATTTTATTTAACCAACCTATGGTTATCTGCCCGTGTATTAATCTATCATCTACTCTAGCTAGTATTATGTTCTTCATATTTTGTAGCTTTATCCTTTCATCTCTTCATTTACATGCATTATACTTTTTCTGCTATCTTCTATCATTGTATTTACATTTCTATTTCTATTTACAAAAAACTCTAAAATCATAGGCATATTAAATCCTGATATAATATGAACCTTTTTTCTTGATAAAAAGTTGATAGCTATATTAAAAGGCGATCCCCCATAAATATCAACAAAAATATATATGTAAGCTTCGTCGTCTATTAAATCTTCTACTTGTTTTTTTACTTCTTCAATGCTTGTATCTTCTTCAATAGAAAAAGAGTAGGCATTATCCTGTTTTCCTGCTATCATTTCTACACTCTTTAAAATTTCCTTACCGTAACTACCGTGAGTAATAACAATAACTTTCTCCATGTTGCCCTCCTAAATTCATATTCTTTTTTATTATAGCATATAAAACACCTTAGTAAAATACAATTGAAAATAAAAAAGAAGTACTATACAATTATATAATAATAAAATAAAGGAGTAATGAAATGGAATCCCCAAAAACAGAAAATTTTAAATTTGTCCAAAATAAAAAATGCGAATATTTTCCATGTCACAAAAAAGTAAAGGAAGAAAATTTCAACTGTCTATTTTGTTTTTGCCCACTGTATATGCTTGGAGATAAGTGCGGTGGCAACTATATTCTCAATAATGGAATAAAAGACTGTTCAAACTGTATTATCCCTCACAGCAAAGGTGGATACGACTATATAATGGAGAAAATGGAAGAAGTTGTAAAAAAGGCTAGTGATTTCTAGCCTTTTATTTTATCCCAGGAACATTTCCAATATAAATATTGTCTAGATATTTTTTCCCAAATTCTTTCAATTTCACAAGTATTTCTACATCTGTAGGTGGTTCTCTCATCATATAGGCAGGAAAATACCTTGATAAATGTAGTGGTATTTTCCTATCAAGTTCACTAATCCATTTAATGATATCTTCTACATCATCTACGTTTCCTTCCTTTCCTCCTATAACCAAGGTTGTAATCTCCACATGAGCTCTTCTGTGTATCATTGTAATAGAATCAAGTACCGGTTGAAGGGTTCCTCCACATAAATTTTTGTAGAAATTAGAATTGAAAGCTTTTAAATCTACGTTGAAAGCATCAATATAATCTAATAATTCACCTAAGGGTTCTTTATTTATATAACCATTTGTTACACATATGGTTTTTAAGTTGCTTTTCTTTGCTAGTTTTGCAGTTTCTAAAACATATTCATACCAAACTGTAGGCTCATTATATGTAAAAGAAATCGAAGGTAGATTGTATTCCAATGCTTTATTTACTGCTTCTTCTGGATTAATTCTTTCAAATAGAGATTCTTCCTTTGCAATCCTGTAGTTTTGACAAAATTTGCATGAAAAATTACACCCGCTGCTACCTAGAGAAAATGTTTCTGTTCCCTTCATAAAGTTATATAGGGGCTTTTTCTCTATTGGATCTATCCCTAAGGATGTGATTTTACCGTAATTTAATGAAATAAGTTTACCTTCTATGTTTTTTCTCTGTTTACAAATACCTAGTTTCCCTTCCTTTATTAAACAGTAATGGGGACACAAGGTACATTTAGCAACTCCATCCAACTTTTCATAATATAAACATTCTTTCATAATAATCTTCCTTCTATATCAATTATTTATGTCTTATAACTTTAAACTTTTCTAAGGTATAGTTTTCTTCTTTATTAATACCTGCTTTTCTTAGCACAATATCTAATTGTTTGTCAACAGTATCGACTCCCTCTAGATTAGGAAGCAAGACTCCTTTTCTAGAACCTTTTGTAACTATTACCCCATACACTTTAGGGTCAAGCTCATTTATGTCTTTTACTTTTACAGGTTTTTCTAAAACATCTACACTATACTCAATTTCTTCTAGTTCATCTTTTTTCACCGGATAAAATCTAGGATCTCTAAATGCAGCACTCACAGCATTTTCGATGATTTCTTTTCCCAATGAATCTTTTACTGGAAAAATCGTACCTATACATCCTCTCAAATCTCCACCTTTTTTTAAAGAAACAAAGGCACCTGCTTTTTTATTGTAAAAATCATTTTCTTCTAAATTTTCAGGCAGTTCCAATTTCTCGCCTTTTTCTACGAAATACTCTATACTTTTTTTTGCTAATTTTACATATTTATCTTCATCTTTTAATACTGAAATCCTTGCACATCCGTAACCAACTCC
>DPPH01000088.1:0-3163 GCA_003539375.1 Clostridiales bacterium | reverse complement strand
GCCTCTTCAGATAAGTTCTTGTCAAAATTAACAATCTTTTTAAAATTTTTCTCTTTTATATAATCTAATAAAAGCTTATCGAACTTTTCTCCTTTAGGAGAATATCCGCTGTAGGAATCTCTGGTAAGTCTGTGGGATAAGTCTCCGCTTGCTATTATTACTGTATTTCTCCCTAAAAGATTAACCGCCTGTTTAATTATTTTTCCAAATTCATATAATTTTTCTCCAGAAAACAATGCATAATTTATATGCACAAGTTTAAAATCCTCATAAGCCTTATTTATGAAATACAAGGGAACCAATGCCCCGTGGTCTAGTTCTTGATTTATATTATATCTGTCGGAATCTTCAATACTAAAAGGATATGTTTGAATTTCATTTTCTTCAGCTAAGGAAGATATTTTCTCTGCCAACTTTATATCATTATCAACATTAATTTTTATACTACTGTTTCCAAATTGATGAAAGTCCCCCTGAAGCTTTTTATTGAAGTTAATAGATAATGCATCTCTAAAAAAGTTTCCGTGAGGTGTTATAATAATTATAGTTTCCGGGTTAAGTTTCTTTATATCTTCTCCTATTTTATTCATAGAATCTACAGTTTTTTGAGATTTTTTTTCTTCTCCCTTTCCTATATCTTCTATTAAAATAGGTGCATGAGGCATTAAAAAGCCTCCCAATATATAACTCATTTTATCAACCTCCTATTATAATTATATACCCAAATTCTCAAAAAATAAAAATACACTTTTAACAAAGTGCATTTTATATTATTTGAAGCTTATTATTTCTATAAATCTTTTGTTGTGGAGAAGTTTGCTAAATACAAATACTCCTACTAATGAAACAACTACAAATTCTCCTGCAGCGACATATATCATGCTTGGGACTAATGGTAAACCTAATAAATAATTTAATTCTATTCCTATTATTACACCGTTGAATATAACGGGACCTAGACTAGATATAAATAATGATTTTATACTGTTGCCAAAGCTTTTTCTAATCTTTGTTATAAACATCAAAGCTAAAAAGGTAGCAGATGTACCAAATATTACATCTAAGGGCCCAAAGGGTCCGAAAAAGTTTGCTATTGCACATCCTATAGTCAATCCTACCCAGTATTTCCTATCAATGAAAGCAAATAAAACAAATATTTCTGAAATTCTAAATTGTATTTGTCCGTAGCTTATAGGTTGGAACACAAATGTTACAGCAACATATAGTGCCGCGATCATAGCACTTTTTACTAAATAATCTGTTTTAATTTTTGACATTAAAAAACTCCTCTGCATATTTTTTGCTCTTGGAGTACCTAATACAAGATAATCCTTGTTTTTTAAAGTGGGTACCAAGAAAACACTTAATTAAATTACTTAGATATAATATCAGTATGAAGACCATTTTGCAAGATTTATATGCTGAAATTATATGAAAATAAACAGCGAGCCTCCTTGTCGAGACCCGCTATTTTAAAATTTAATATTCTGTTTGTTTAATTATTTAGCCTTACCTATATCTTTTAGATAGTATTTTTCAGATGAGAAGTACTCTTGTGTTAATTCTCGAACCTCTCCGTGGAGCAAGAATAAGGCCAACATATTAGGGAATATAATCATAGCTAGCATTATATCAAGGAAAATCCATAATGTTTTAGCTCCACCTATAGCTCCTATAAATATTGAAGCAAGGTATACATATCTCATAACTCTTGAGAATTTAAGTCCAAATAAGAACTCTGCCTGCTTCTCACCGTAGAATATAATAACTATCAGTGTAGAAACAACGAATAATAATAATGATAGTGTAACTACCGTACCTCCTATTGGACCGTAAAAATCAGTAAATGCTGCTGCTGGTAATCCTGATGGATTATCCATAGCTCCTGGTGCATTCCATACACCTGAAGAAAGAACAACGAATGCTGTAGTTGAACAAATAATAATTGTATCAACTATAATTTCAAATAATCCCCAGAATCCCTGTCTTACTGCATGGTCGTTAGTTGCTGAAGAGTGAGCCATTGGAGCTGTACCCATACCTGCTTCATTTGAGTAAACACCTCTTGCAACTCCCCATCTAACTGATGCTGCAACTACAGAACCTGCGAATCCACCAACTGCTGACATAGGTCTAAAAGCATAACCAAATATTAATCCTAATACTCTAGGTACTTCTGCAATATTAACTATTACTATAACCATAGCACCTATAAAGTAAGCTAATGCCATAAATGGAACAAGTTTTTCTGTAACTTTTGCGATTCTTGTAATTCCACCAATTACAACTAGTCCAACTAGTACTAAAGTAACTCCACCAGTAATAGCTGGGTTTAAGTTGAATGCTTCAAGAGCGGAAGCTGAAACTGAGTTTGCCTGAACCATAATACTTGGAACTAGTTCTACCATTAATACGAAAGAAAAGAAAATTCCTAACCACTTCATGTTTAAGCCTTTTTCCATGTAGTACATAGGTCCACCAACATACTCGCCTTCTTCATTTTTCTCTCTATACTTGAATCCAAGTACGATTTCAACGAATTTTGAGCCCATTCCCATGAATGCCATTACCCACATCCAGAAAACTGCACCTGGTCCACCAAACATAATTGCTGCAGGTACACCTATAATGTTTGAGGCTCCAACTGTTGATGCTAATGCTGCTGTTGCTGCTGCGAATGGAGATACTTCTCCTTCTTCAACTTTCATGAACATTTTTCCAAAAGTTTGCTTAATAATGTATGGAAAATACCTAACTTGGAAAAAGCCCAATCTAGCTGATAGGAATAGTCCACCAAGACCTAATGTTAAAAGCATTGGTAATCCCCATACCCATCCTGTTGCGATGTTTACGATTTCAATAATTCTGTCCATATTGTTCCTCCTTTAAATTGATTTATTTATCTTAAATGCCTAGGCACCTAAAATCATTTTGATAGTAAATATTCAATTGTATGTTTAGTTAATTCAGGAGTTTTATTAAATACATCTTCTTCTAAAACTCTTTCAGTAAATTTATGATAGTCCTTACCCCATGGTCCTATATTAACAATAGGAGCCGATACAGCCTTTAGATCTTCAAAAGGTATGCTGTAGGTTTTTCCCCAGTGGGGCATATTAGGGCTGATATAAGGTATAACTTCTTCACTATCATTCAATGCTAC
>DPPH01000229.1:1270-6631 GCA_003539375.1 Clostridiales bacterium | reverse complement strand
CATTAATAATAGTTATAGTTTTAATTGTAATGGCACTAGGGCAAAGTAAAGGATTTAAAAAAGTTTTAACTAAAGTAAGAGGTAGTTAGATGAAGAAAGTAACTATAGGGGTTATTGGAAGTGGATATGCAGCTTATCTACATTGGAGAGGTTATAGAAATGTAAGCGGAGCAAGAATAAGATTAAAAAGTATTGCTGATATTAGCATAGAAAAAGCTTTAGAAGCTAAAGAAAAATACGGATTTGAAAATGCATTTCAGGATTATAAGTTAATATTAAATGATCCTGAAATTGATATTATAGATATATGTACACCTCCAAAATCACATGTAAAAATTTCTAAAGAAGCCTTAGAAGCTAATAAACATGTTATATGTGAAAAACCTTTAACTGGATTCTTTGAAAATGATGATGAAATAATTAATGTAGGTCATGTAAAAAAAAGAAAAATGTATAAAAAAGTATTGAGTGAAATGGAAGAATTAAAAAAATATGTTGATTCTTCAAAAAAGAAGTTCATGTATGCAGAAAATATTATATACAGTCCTTCAATCCAAAAAGCAGCAGAAATAATAAAAAAGAAAAAGAGTAAAATACTCTTTATGCAGGGAGAGGAAAGCTTAAAAGGATCAAGTTCTCCTGTTGCAGGTAATTGGAAAGATACAGGTGGTGGATCATTATTAAGAATTGGATCCCATCCAGTGGGAGGAGTATTATGGCTAAAAAGAATTCAAGGAGAATCCTCAGGAAATAAAACATATGTTGAATCGGTAGTAGCAGATACTGGTACAATATATCCAACCTTAACAAAAGATGAAAGAAAACACTTCACATGTAATCCAGTAGATGTTGAAGATATAGCAACTTTAATAATTACATTCTCCGATAAAACAAAGGCATTAATTACAGCTGCAGATATTTGTTTAGGAGGAACTCGTAATTATATTAATATTTATACTAACGATAGTGTTTTTCGATGTAACATGACACCTACAGATTCGATGGAAACTTACTTCTTAGAAGAAGACAGAATTGAAGATATCGAAATAGCAGAAATGTTACCTACAAAAATCGGATGGAATAAAGCATTTATTTCAGACGAAGTTTTAAGAGGTTATGCAAATCAATTCCAAAATTTTATTGATTCTGTTATACTAAATGAAGAGCCTATTTCAAGTTTTGAAATAGCTTTTGATATTACAAAAACTATCTATGCAGCATATATCTCTTCAGAAGAAGGTAAAAGAATATATCTGGATAAAATATAATGGAGGATTAATTATGATAAATACAAAAACTAAGTTACTAGGGTTATTAGGAAATCCCTTAGAACACAGTTTTTCGCCTGTCATGCATAATGAGGCTTACAAAAAAAACAATATGAATTATTTGTACTTACCCATAGAGGTAGAAGAAGGAAATATTGAAGAAGTTTTAAATGGTATCAAGCATATGAATTTTATAGGTTTAAATGTTACTATACCTTATAAAATCAAAATCATGGAATATTTAGATGAAATAGATCCCTTAGCTGAAAAAATAGGTTCGGTAAATACTGTTAAAATAAAGAATAAGAAACTAATCGGATATAATACCGATGGCATAGGTCTTTTAAAGTCCTTAGAAAAGGATAGTAAAGTTAAAGTCAGAGAAAATAGATTTTTGATTTTAGGTGCAGGCGGTGCAAGCAGATCGATAGCTATGACATTAGCAGACAAAGGTGCAAAAAATATAGTTATAGCTAATAGAACTATTAATAAGGCAAAATCTTTATCAGAGGAAGTAAATGATAAATCGAAAAAATGTTGTAATTATATTGATATTAATGATATAGAAAATGTTATCAAAGAAACCGATATAATAATAAATACAACAAGTTTAGGGATGTACCCTAAAATAGAAAATTGTCCAATGGATACTGGTTTGCTGAATAAAAACCATCTAGTGTCTGACATTATATATAACCCTATAAAAACAAAACTTTTGATAGAAGCAGAAAAAAAAGGATGTAAAATTCAAAATGGCCTAGGGATGTTAGTAAATCAAGGAGCCGAAGCTTTTAAAATATGGACTGAAGAAGAAGCACCTGTGAAAGATATGGAAGAAGTAATAAATAATTTAATATTAAAAGAATAAATATAGTTGATATTTCCTAACAATTTGATATAATACCACAGAATGGAAATAATTTTAGAGGTGATAAAAGTTGGCAGTAAGTAAATCAAAAACTAGGTCTATAAATAGAGCTTTAGATATCTTAGAGTGTTTTCTCGAAGAAGAAGAACTATCTTTAAAGGAAATCTCATTAAAAACAAACTTATCTCCTAGTACAGCTCATAGGTTGGTAAATTCATTGATGGATAAGCACTATTTAGAAAGAGATGAAAGCAATAAAAAGTTTTTCTTAGGTCCAATGATTGCAAGACTTGGTAATATAAGTCTTAGTAGCATTGAAGTAAATTTTAAAGAAATAGCAAAAAAATATATGGAAAATTTAAAAGAAAAATTTAATGAAAATGTTAGCCTTTATGTTTTAGACGGCGAGTATAAGATGTGCATAGAAAGAATAGAAGCTGATAGGACTTTAAAGCAGATTATAAATGTAGGAGATAGGTTAAAAATCAATAGAGGTTCAATTGGAAAAATTTTTTTAGCTAACATGAACAAAAAAAGATTAAAAGAATTGAAAGAAAAATATCCAAATATAGATTTAGAAGAAATGAAGCGAGTAAAAGAACAGGGATATTCCTTTAGTAATGGAGAAAGGGAAGAAGGGCTAGTTGGTATTGCTGCTCCTATTTACAATTTAAAAGGAGAAGTTATAGCTTCTTTGTCTTTATCAGGTCCTTCTGTTAGATTTTTAGACGATGATTTGTCTAAAAAAATTGAAGAAACTAAAAAAACAGCTATGGAAATATCAATAGCCTTGGGCTACAATGGTTTAAAATCTTAGAAAGGAAAGAATATGCTACCAGAAAAAGTAGTTTTATGTGAAGTAGGCCCTAGAGACGGTCTGCAGAACGAAGATAAATTATTAACAGTAGATGAAAAAGTAGATTTAATTAATGACATTGTGGATGCTGGATTTAAAGTAATCGAAGTAGGTTCTTTTATGCATCCAAAAGCAGTACCAGCTATGGCAAATACCGATGAAGTTTTTAAGAAACTAGACCTTAAAGAAGGTGTAGAATATAGAGGATTAGTCGGAAATGCTAAAGGTGTAGAAAGGGCAGCAGCCTGTGGATGTAAAAAAGTAAAATTGAATATTTCTGCATCAAAAGGACATAATTTAGCAAATCTAAATAAAACTCCAGAAGAAAGTATGGCTGGATTTAAAGAATGTGTAGATTTAGCACATCAAAACAACATGGAAATATCAGGATCTATATCTATGCCCTTTGGATCACCGTGGGAATACAAGATACCTGTAGAAGATGTAGAAAAAATAGTAGAAAAATATCTAGAACTAGGAATCAAAGAAATATCGCTATCAGATGCCTCTGGAATGGCGATGCCTAAACAGGTAAAAGAGGTATGTACTCATATGAAAGAAAAGTATCCTGAGGTTAAGTGGATTTTACACTTCCACAATACTAGAGGTATGGGTATAGCTAATATTTATGCCGGAATGGAAGCCGGGATAAACTGGTTTGATACGTCTTTTGGTGGTCTAGGAGGATGTCCATTTGTACCGGGGGCAGCAGGTAATGTTGTTACTGAAGACGTTCTTCATATGTTAGATGAAATGGGAATAGAAACAGGAATAAACATAGATAAAACAATAGAAATTGCTAAAAAAATAGGAAAGCTTTTTAATACAGAGCTACCAGGGTTTATATTAAAGGCTGGTAAAAATACAGATTTACTAAAATGATCTTAACTTCACGGTATTATATTATCGTGAAGTTTGCTATTTATAAGGAGGAACTCAAATGACAATGATATTTGGCCACAGAGGTCTAAGCAGCATGTATCCAGAAAATACTATGGCAGCTTTTAAAGGAGCTTATGATGATGGTATGGATGGGATTGAACTTGATGTTCATATGACTAAAGATGGTGAAATTGTTGTAATTCACGATTTTTTTATGGATAGGACTACCGATGGTATAGGATATATAAAAGATTTAAAATTCAAGGATATAAAAAAGCACAGTGCTGGAAAATGGTTTAATGAAAAATTTTCTTTAGAAAAAGTCTCTTCTTTACAAGAAATCTTCGAATATTTTAAAGATAAAAATTTTAAAATCAATGTTGAAATAAAAGCAGGATACAGGTTTTACGAAAATATAGAAGAAAAAATAATAAACAATATATATAAATATTATAAAAAAGAAAATATTATAATATCTTCCTTCGACCATTATTCATTATTAAAATGTAAAGAGATAGATTCTACTTTGGAAACCGGAGCCTTATATGAAGCAGCTCTATTTAATCCCTGGACTTATATGAAAAGCATAAAAGTAGATTACATACATCCTCAGTATCTAACCCTTACCGATGAAGTCATAGAAGACTCTAAAAAAGAAGGGTATAAAATAAACACCTACACCGTAGACGATGTAGATGCTATTAAAAGATTAATATCCAAGGATATAAATATAATATTTACAAATAAAACTTATGGTTGATAAAAATTTATGAAATTAGATTATTTATCCATTTTTTACTTTTAAATCTTTTTAAAACTATAACCAATCTTACAAGTTCTTCTGAAAATACTAAAGCCAATACCAGGTGTATAGGTAGATCTAATACTAGGACTGCAAAGAACGATAGTGGTACGCCTATAGCCCATACACATATAAATTCCAATATTAAACAGAATTTAGTATCTCCACCGCTTCTCAACACACCTACAATAATTAAGTAGGTAAGCATTTTTGGAGTTAAGAATACTGCTGATACGATGATAGTTTTCACAAGAACAGCACTTGTTTCAGGGTTAAAATCATAGAAAGCTACAATTAAATTTCTAGATAAAAAGTATAATGTGGACATTATCAAAGCTACAGTAAAAGTGATAATAATAAATCTTCTTGAATAATCGTATGCTTTATCCAGCTTCTCTCTACCTATTTCATTACCCACCATTACGGAAGAGGCATTTCCTATACCGAAAAATACAGATTGAAAAAAGTCAGAGATTACGTAAGTTACTTGAACTACAGCTATAGCTTCAGGACCTATCATACCGTAGGCAATGTAGTAAACAGTAGTACCGATACCCCAGGCAGCTTCATTACCTACTACGGGAAGAGAAGTTCTAAAAACTCTCTTTACCATAGGCATACCCCAATTCGTAAGCTCTTTAAAACTAGCAGAGAAGGGATGATTCTTATCTAGATATACCACAGA